>DATFVL010000196.1 GCA_035260325.1 Candidatus Methylomirabilota bacterium
CGGGGAAGCTTCTTCTGGCTCGGCGTCGGGCTGCTCCTCACCGTGCTGCCGCTCGCGTTCTGGCTCGTGCGGAACGACCCCGCCGACAGCGGGGTCCGGCCGTACGGCGCGACGGGGCCGGCGCCGACCGCGGCGCAGGCGGCGGCGAGGGAGCGGGCGGAGCGCGTCTCGGTCACGGACGTGCTGCTCGTGCCGCAGTTCTGGCTCCTCATGGCGACCTTCTTCATCTGCGGCTACACCTCCGTCGGGATGGTGCTCACCCACTTCATGCCGCACGCGCTCGAGCACAATTTCACGGAGCTCCAGGCGGGGACCGCGCTCGGCGTGATGGGCGCGATGAACGTGTTCGGGACGATCGGCTCGGGCTGGATCTGCGACCGCTTCGGCCGCCGCGGGCCGCTCGCCTTCTACTACTTCGTGCGCGGCCTCTCGCTCCTGTTCCTGCTCTACGTGTGGAACGCGCCGTCGCTCCACCTCTGGGCGGCGATCTTCGGCCTGAACTACATCTCGACCGTGCCCCCGACGACGACCCTCACCGCGAACATCTTCGGCCGCTACTCGGTCGGTGAGCTGTCGGGCTGGATCTACTTCTCGCACCAGGTCGGCGCGGCGCTCGGCGCCGCGCTCGCGGGCTGGCTCTACGAGTGGACGGGAACCTACTCGATCGCGTTCGTCTCCGCGGCGCTCATGGCGTTCCTCGCCGCGGGCCTGGCGCTGGCGATCCGCGAGCACCCGGTCGGCTCGCGCCGGGTGGGCTCGCCCGCGCCGGCGACCTCCTGAGGGTGGTGCGAGCCGCAGGATGTCGCGGGGCTGGGGCCCCGCCGTCCGAGGCGAGCGTAAGATGAAGGTCGTGCGCTACTTCGAGGACTTCGCGCCGGGCCAGGTGCTCGAGCTCGGCAGCCGCACGATCTCGCGGGAGAGCATGCTCGCGTTCGCACGGGAGTTCGACCCGCAGTCCTTCCACGTGGACGAGGAGGCCGCGAGGCGCTCGATCTACGGCGGCCTCCTCGCGAGCGGCTGGCACACTTGCTCGCTCTGGATGCGGATCCTCTGCGACGGGCTCCTCACCGACACCGCGAGCCTCGGCTCGCCCGGGATCGACGAGCTCCGCTGGCTCAAGCCCGTGCGCCCGGGCGACACGCTCTCGGTGCGGATGACGATCCTCGAGGCGATCCCGTCGCGGAGCAAGCCCGACCGCGGGCTGCTCCGCTCGCTCACGGAGATGCGGAACCAGCACGGCGAGATCGTGCTGACCGCGCGCGGCCTCTCGCTCCTCGGGCGCCGGCCGGCCTGAGCCCTACTTGGCCTTCTCGAAGGCGTCCGCCGCGAGCGCGTTGAGCCCGATGCGCTGGTAGACGTATCCCTGCAGCATCCGGAGGTTCGGCTCACCCGGCTGGGCCGCGAGCGCGGTCTCCAGCTGCCGCCGGGCCTCGTTGTAGAGCCCCTCTTCGAAGAGCACCGCCGTCCGCATCACGACGAGCGTCACGGGCGAATAGCCCTCGGCGCGGTCGAGGAGCGAGAGCGTCCCCCGGATCCGTTGGGCCTCGCCCTCGGTGAGGATCTCGAACTGGACCCGCTCGACCGGGTGGCCCGCCGCCTCGAGCTCCCAGCGGTAGGGCACGCCGGGCGTGAGCGCGGGCGCCGTCGCCGGATAGGCGAGCGGCTGGCGCGGGAGATCCGCCTGCTCCCAGAGGACGCCCTGGGGCCCCACGATCCGGACCGTGTAGCGGTAGGTGTCGCACCCCTCCCACTCGAGCCTGAGCTCGCCAGCGAAGAGGCGCGTGTGCCGCGGCGAGAGGATGAGCGGCTCGGCGCAGAGGCCGCGCGTGGCGAGCCTGCGGTACTGCGGCGTCTCCTGCCTGCCGAGGAGAAACTGGCTCACGCTGGCCGTGACGGTCCGGAGCTGGCCGCCGCCGGCGGCGCCGCTCGCCGCCGCCACCGTGAACGGCGAGCTCGCGGCGGTGACCGTCTTCGTGCCGCCGCCCGCGTGGAAGAGGACGACGACGCGCGCGTCGCCCTGCACCTGGATCTGGTCGCCGGGGCGCAGCGCGAGCAGCGGCCGCGGCGCCTTCCACTCGCTCTCGCCGGCGCCGCGGACGCGCACCTCGCCCCCGGCCTTCTTCTGGATCTCCGTGATGTACGCGACCGGGTCGGCGGCCCACGCCGCCGTCCCGAGCGCCAGCGCGCCGAGCGCCACGAGCCCCACGAATGTCCGCTTCATCCCCCGGCTCCTTCCGGCGCCCCCGTCAGCCGCCGCCGACGAGGGCGAGCAGCTCATGGACGTGCACGAGCTCCGTCCGCCCCTTCACCTCGCGCGGGCCCATGTCCCGCGCCTTCACCCCGTCGCCCAGGAGGCGCCGCGTGGCCTCCGTGATCAGCATGGTCGTGCCGAGCTCCTTGTTCAAGCCCTCGACGCGCGAGGCGACGTTCACCGCGTCGCCGATGAGCGTGTACTTGACGCGCGATCGGCCGCCGATGTTCCCGGCGAAGACCTCGCCCGAGTGGATGCCGATCCCCATCCGGAGCTGTGGCAGCCCCTCGCGCTTCCAGCGGAGGTTCAGCGCCTCGAGGGCCTCGCCCATCGCGATCCCCGCCCGCGTCGCGTGCAGGGCGTGCTCGCGGTCCTGGAGCGGCGCCCCGAAGATCGCCATGACCGCGTCGCCGACGAAGTCGTTGATCATGCCGCGGTACCTGAAGATCGCCGCGGTCATCGCGTCGAAGTACTCGTTCAGGATCGCGGCGACCTGCTCGGGCGGCATGTCCTCCGACATCGTCGTGAAGCCGCGGAGGTCGGAGAAGAGGATCGAGACCTCCCGGCGCTCGCCCCGGAGCCCCGGCGACTCCGAGAGCACCTGCGCGGCGACCTCGCGGCTGACGTAGCGGCTGAACGCCTGCTTGAACCGCCGCCGCTCGAGCGTGTCGGCACCGAATCCCAGGAAGCGCGTGGCGAGGATCGGCAGCATGAAGTCCACCCAGTAGCTGCCGCGGTGGAAGATCACGTAGCTCGCCGGGAAGCCGACGAGGAGCATGCCCCCGACGCTCACGAGCGTGCCCACCATCGGCGGATAGCTGACGAGCACCGCGCCCGTGAACATGACGACGACGACCTGGAGCAGGAAGCTGACGACCCAGCCCGAGGGGCGGATGAAGCTCCGGGTCAGCAGCATGTGGGCCACGTTCGCGTGGACCTCCACGCCGGCCATCGCGCCGTGCGGCGTCGTGAAGAAGTCGCGGCTCTCCTGGAACGTGGCCCCGACGAACACGACACGCCCGCGGAAGGGGTTGTCCGGGGCGATCTCCGCCCGCGGGTCCGCCAGCGCGGCGACGGCGTTCGACGGGATCGTGAGGAAGCTCTTCATCTTGCCGATGAAGTTGATGCGCAGGAGCTCGTCGGCGCGGATCGTGAGCGGCTCGCCGCGCGGATCGAGCCCGTGGCCGCGCCTGAACTCGGGCAGCGCGAGGGTGCCCAGCCCCCCGCCGAGCGCCTCGTCGAGCGTCCGCTGGGGCAGGCCGCCCAGGCGCGCGACCACGGCGAGGGCGAACGACGGCTCGAACCGGCCGCCGGGCCCGGGCAGGAGCAGGGTCGTCCGGCGGATCATCGCGTCGGGGTCCTCGGGCACGTCGGGCGCGCCGCGGACCACCGCGGCCAGGAGTGCTCCATCGGCGAGCGGGCCCGTCTTGGGCATCACGCCGGACGTGAGGACGACGCGCGAGAGACCGTCGTCGCTGAAGTCCCGCACCGCGCGCGCGAACGCGGCGTCCGCGGCGTGCGTGGTCGGCGCCTGGAACGTCACGTCGAGACCGACGACCGCGGCGCCGGCGCGCTGGAGGCCGCGGATGATCTTCGCGAGGTACTCGCGCGGCAGGGGCTGGAGCTGGCCGACCGAGTCGAACGCCTCGTCGTCGATGGCGACGATGACGACGTCGGCGTTGAGCTCGCTCCCCCGCAGGCGCAGGAGCAGGTCGAGCGTCTTCGCCTGCGTGCCCTCGAGGTAACCCGCGGCCGACGCCGCCGTCACGACGACGCTCGACGCCACGCCGACGGCCCAGAACTGCAGGAGGCGCCGCCGGTGGTTCCGCCACCAGGGGCCGAGCTTCCGGGGCTGGCGCCGGAGCCCCGAGAGCGTGAGCCTCGGGAGCTTGAGGCGGGGCGGCTTCACCGCAACGCGCGGCTCACTGTAGCGGGGCCCGCGAGGCCGGCTTGGACCCCAGGTGGCCTGCCGCAGGTGCGTGCAGCTCCGTTTGTAGCGGGGCCCGCGAGGCCGGCGTGAGCCGTGGGTGGCCTGCCGGAGGCACGCGGGGCTTCATTTTTTGCGTCCGGCCTCGACGGCCAGCGGGCTGCGGTGATCCACATCGCCGACGAACAGCCCCTCGGCGGGCGTCCCGGCGCCCCACCAGTTCTCGCGCGCGTCCACCTGGTTCCCGGAGTAGTTCACGACGGCCCAGCCGTTGTCGACGATGCTGTTGCCGCGGAGGACGGCGCGCCCGAAGCCCTGCACCGTGACGCCCGTGCCCGCGGGCTGGCCGGCCACGCGGCTGTCGCCGAGCTTCAGGACGCCGGTCCCGGACACCTCGACGCCGCTCTGGAGGTTCTTCGCGATCTCGGCGCGCAGCACCTCGACGCCGCCGCTCTCGACCCGGACGCCGACGCCGGCGTGCTCCACCACGACCTCCTCGAGCGCCGAGGTCTGCCCCGTCTTCGCGCGGACCACGACGGCCGCGCCGAAGTCGCCGGCCCGCGGCCGCTCGCTCGCCGACGTGAAGGTGATGCGCTGCGCGGGCGTCCCGCGCGCGACGAGCGCGCCGTCCTTGACGACGATCCCCTCGGCGCCCGGCGCGAAGCGGATCACGACCCCTGGCAGGATCGTGAGGGTCGCGCCCTTGTCCACCGTGAGGCTCCCCTGCACGACGTAGGGCGAGTGCGCGGGCACGAGGTAGCTCTCGGCCGTGACCGTTCCCGTGAGCTGCGACGGCAGCACGGGCAGCGCGACGGAGGGCCCCGGCGCGCTCTCGTTACCCGCCTTGTCCACCGCGGTGACGCGATAGTACGCGATGCCCTCGATCGCGTCCGAGAAGCCGGGCGTCTCGGTGGTCGCGACCACCGTGAAGCCCGACAGCGCCGAGCCGCTGCGGTAGACGCGGTAGGCGGCGAGGTCGGGCTCGGTGTTCGCCGTCCAGGCGAGCCTGAGCGTCCGGTCCTTGAGGCTCACGCCGAGGCCCTTCGGAGCGTCGGGCGGCACCGTGTCGACGTTGAAGCGGCCCAGCACGTCCTCGCGCTCGCTGAAGCGCCCTGCGCCGTCGGCGAGGCGCGCGACGACGAACGCGTCCGTCCCGTTGTCACCGGGCTTCACCGTGTAGCGGCCGACGTAGACGCCCTCGCCGGTCTCCTCGAGCGCGAGGTCCTTCGCGATCGGGTGCACGTCGAAGGTGCCGATCGCGCCGGGCTGGCCCTGCGCGATCACCGTCACGACGTCGCCGATCTTGAGCAGCCGGCCCGAGCCGTCGCTCAGGACGTTGCCGAACGCGGGCGGGCGGCGCGCCTCGCCGGGCGGCGGCGTGGGCACGCCCTTGAGGAGGTTGCGTACGAGGTCGTCCGACGCGCGGATCAGCTCGATCTCGCGGAGCTTCAGCGCCGACTGGACCAGCGTGATCGCGGCCGATATCGCGTTCGTGGGCACACCGCCCTCGTGGCTCCGCGAGACCTCCGTGCGCTCGAACAGGACCACATCGTTGCGCGCGTCCACGAGCTTGATGTGGGCGCCCGCCGCGACCTGGGCGTAGACGCCGAGGAAGATCCGGTTCCAATGGGTCAGCTCGCCGTAGACGACGCCGTCCACTTTGAGGAGCTTCGCCAGCTCGGCCGGCGTCTTGGCCTGGGCGGCCTTCGGGTCGCCGAGCCCCGCGCGCACCAGGCGCTCCTCGACGACCTGGGGCTTGATGACGTCGTAGGCGCTCGCGCTGAGCGAGCCGTAGATCATCCGCGTCACGACGCGCGCCGGCTCCTCCTTGTCGGGATCCTCGGGCGGCACGAGCGGCAGCACGGCGATGGTCCGCGGCAGCTCCTTCGCGGAGACCACGGGTCCCTTGGTGTACTCGCCGGAGGCGCAGCCGGCGACGACGAGCAGGGCGAGGGCGAGGGCCGTCAGGCGTGTCATGGCTTCACCAGTCCCGTCACGCGGAAGTTGAACCGATAGTTGAGGATGTTCGACCAGTCGGACGCCCCGCGAGGCCGCGAGCGCGTGTCGTCGGGGTCGCCGTACGCGTTGCCGAGCGAGAAGTACCAGTTGAAGATCCCGTCGCCCGTCGAGCGGAGCACCGCCCAGTAGCGCCCCGGGCCGAGGAGGGGCGCCTGGTCACCGGGCGCGAAGTCGAAGACGACCCAGCGGTACCCGCCCCGCTCGATGAGCCCCGCGACCGGGAGGCGGCGGCTCTCGGCGAGGCGCGCTCCGGGCTTGCGCCCCGCGGCCTCGAAGAGCTCGATCCACAGCTCGCCCGTCGAGCCGCCGAACTTCTGGAGCGCGAGCGAGAGCCTCCCCAGGATCAGCGGCCGGTCCGTGCTGAAGGCCTGGGCGAGCTCCTCGCGGCCGGTCGCGTAATCCGCCGTCTCGACGATGAAGGTGCGGCGCGACTGCACGACGCCACCCGTCACCTCGACGCTGCCGAAGATGCGGAGCGAGGCCGGGAACTCGAGGTTCCCGAACTCGACGAGGCGCGTGAGGTCCTGGCGCCGGATCGGCGGCGGGCCCGGAGGCGGCGTGACGGTCGGGGGCGGCGTCACGGCCGGGGGCGGCGTCACGGGCGGTGGAGGCGTCACCGGCGGCGGCGTGACGGGCGGCGGGGGCGTCACGACCACGACGGCGTCGCGCACGTCGGGCGAGACGACGTAGTTGTGCGGCGTGCGCGCCGTGCTCACGGTCCGGACCGCGATGCTCTCGTTCAGGCCGTCGCCGTTGATCGTGTCCTGCATGCCCGGGAGCGTCGGCATCGCCGTGATCATGCCGACCACGTCCGTCACGTCGAGCCCGACCGCCTGGCGCACGTGGTAGATCGAGACGAACAGGTGGCTCGACTGCGGATCGTACGGGATCCAGCCGAGGTCCGGGTAGTAGACCTCGATCCACGCGTGCCGGCCCTGGCCCATCTTGAACGTGAGGGTCCCGTCGGGGTGCGTCACGCGCCAGCCCTTCGCGAGGCTGATGCCGACGGTCAGCCGCGCCGGGATACCGGCGGCGCGCAGCAGCGCGATCGAGAGGTGCGAGAAGCCCTGGCAGTTGCCGAACCGCCGCTCGAGTGCCCCGAGCGCGTCGTGCGCCGGCGGGTCGTACTGGTACGCGAGGGTGTCCACCACGTGGTTGAGGATCGCCGTCACGGCCTGGCGCTCGGTCTTCGCCCCGGACACGAGCCGCCGAGCGAGGCCCTGGATCTTCGGATCCTGCGCCTGGGTCATCGCCGTCGCGCGGAGGAAGCGCGCCACCTCGGGGGCGAGCTGGCCTGGCGGGAACGGCGCCCGGCTCTGGAGCGGGCCGAGCGTGGCCTCGGTGTCCACCTGGATCTTGCGAACGATCGTGATGGGGGTCCGCGGCTGCTCCCAGCGCTCGGTGAGCACCCGGTTGCCGCTCTCGTCGGGCGACACCGCCGCCTGCGCCGGGTCCACCGAGTAGGTGACCTCCTCGCTCACGACGGTCTGCCGCCACGTCGTGGAGCCGAACGAGGGCGTCCGGTGCGACCTGAGGCTGATCCAGCTGGTGCCGGGCGCCGGGTCGTAGCGCTCGGTGATCTCGAGCGTGACGCGGCCGCCCATCCGGCCCTGGAGGAAGAGCGTGTCGGCGCCGGCGGACCCGGCGAGCAGGAGCTGCGCCGCGACGGCGGCGCCGAGCGCGCCGAGGGGCCGCAGCCTCATGGCCCGAGCTTCACGTCGTCGAAGGTCCCGACGCCGGACAGCGTGATCCCCACCGTCTTCGCGTCCTTCGGCGCCTTGAACGTCACGCGGAGCGTCTTCACCTCACCCGCCTTGAGCTGGCCCGACGTGAAGCCGTCGGCGTTGATCACCGCGTACGTCTGGCCCGTCGCGTAATCGAGGACGAGGCTCTTGCCGGCGACGAGCTCGATCTTCTCGGACTGCGCCTTGCCCTCTTCGAGCGTGAGCGTCACCACCACGGTGAAGACCGCGCCCCGCACCGTCGCGTCGGTGAGCCGGGCGACGAGGTTCTGATCGGCGTCGCTCCGGATCAGCGCGAGCGCCTTTGGACCCGACGGCGCCGCGGCCGGCGGCGGAGGCGCCAGCGCGGCGACCGCGGGCGGAGCGCCGGGCGGCGCGCCCCCGGGCGGGGAGGCCACCGTCGTCCCGCCGAAGCGATAGTAGACGGCCGGTGTCTTCCCGACGACGAAGTCCACCGACTTCTTGATCATGTCGCGGATCGCGCTCTCCATCGGCGTCTTCGCAAAACCGCCGAGGCTCCCGCCCATCCCGCCGCCGATGCCGCCGAGGCCCGCCGCGAACGAGGTCGCCTCGCCGTGGGCGGCGGTCGCCGCGACGACGCGCCCGGTGCGGACGTCGATCACGCGCAGGTCCATCGCGACCGTGGCCTTCTTGTACCCGCCGCCGACCCCGCCGAGCACGCCGCCGAGGCGTCCGGGCACGAGGCCGCCGAGTGAGCCGCCGCCGCCCGAGGTGCCGGGGTCGAACCCCGTGATCGCCGCGGTGATCAGAAGCTCCGCGCCCTCGAGCTCGCCGAGCGGCACGGTCGCCTCCTTCCGGAAGAGGTCCGAGGTCCCCTGCCTGAGCTCCTCGACGACGCCCTGGAGCTTCTCGCGCTCGAGGACGATGTAGCGGTTGGTCTCGAAGAGGGCGGTCGTCAGCATGTCGCGCATCCCGCGCCCGTACTCGGCGCGGTAGTGGCCCGTGCTCGACATCTTGTCCTCGAAGTCCTTGACCGCGATCCGGGCCTTCGGGCCGTTGTACGCCTCGCCCTGCACGTCCTGGATGCCCGGCCCGCTGTCCTTCGGCTGGGCGCCGGCGCCCGTCGGGGCCGCGAGGAGGGCCAGGGCCAGGGCGAACGGGAGCGTCGAACGGGTGCGCTGGATCATCGCCGTCCCTCCTTCACCGCCCGAGCATGACGTCGCCGAGACGTCCTCGAGGAGTCTAGAACACCTCCGCGAGCTTGCGCATCGCCAGGAGGGCTTCGGGGCCCGACACCGGATTGGCCAGCCGGAAGGCGCCGCTCGGGCGCTCCGACTCCATGAGGCCGCGCGTGGTCACGACCACCGCGGCATTGTAGGCGAAATGATCGCTCCGCACGTCCGGGAACGGGCTCTGCTGGCCGAGGTACCGGGTCTTGAGCGCGGGGTCGTTCGCGATGACCGCGAGGACCTGCTCGAGCGTCGTGGCGAGCCCCGCGCGCGTGACCGGCTCGTCGGGACGGAACTTCCCGTCGGGGTAGACGTCCATCAGGTTCAGGCGCATGGCGAGCTCGATCGCGTTCTTCGCCCAGTGCCCGTCCACGTCGCTCGGCGCCACGGGCCCGGCCGCCGCGGGGTTCGGCGCGCCCGGCGGCCGGAACGAGGGGTCGAAGAGCTCGGGCCGGAGCTTGCGGAGCCGCGTCTCGACTCCGAGCTCGGTCGCCAGGAGCGCCGCCAGCTCGCCGCGCGTGACGGGATCGGCGAGCGCGATGCGCTTGCCGACGAGCGTGCCCGGCGACGCCTGCCGGATCTTCACCGAGCGGTCCCACTCGCGCCGCGCGTCGGCCGAGGTGGGCTCGAGCTCGAGGGCCCGCGAGAAGCTCGCCTCGGCCCGCGTGAACTCGAGCTGCTTGAGGAAGACCTGACCCAGCACGAGATGCGCGCGCGCGTTCCGCGGCGCGAGCTTGACCGCCGACTCCGCCTCGTCGCGAGCGCGGCGGAGCTCGTTCGTCGCCATGTAGACGCGCGCCAGGCCGAGGTAGGCGGGCACGTACTTCCCGTCCCTGGACTTCGCCTCCTTCAGGAAGTCCTCGGCGGCCTCGGGGTCCTTGCGCGCGAGCGCGACGAGACCGAGCCCCTCGTACGCGGGGGCGTAGTCGGGGTCGAGTCCGCGCGCCCGCTCGAACTCCTCCTGCGCGCGCGCCGCCTCGCCGGTCTCGAGGAACTTCATCCCGAGTGCCCAGTGATGGGCCGGACTGTCGCCGGCGCCCTGCGACTTGAGCGTCGTGCCGCACGCGGCGGCGAGGAGGGCCGCGGCGACGAGTGCCGGCACGACGAACGCGCGACGGCGGGCCATCAATCCACCACCAGCATGACGCGCGCCTTGCCGAGGAACTCGAGGTTCTGCCCCGCGCCGAGCAGGAGCTGCGCATCGGTGTTGGAGATGACCACGTCGGTCTTGTTCGTCCCGGCCGCGGCGACCGCCTTGACCGTGAGCGGCTTGTCGGTCACCCGCGAGTGCGCCTGGGCCGCGGGGAGGTCCTTCGCGTAGCCGGCCATCCCCTGCTGGATCACCCAGTTCCGGTCCACCACCGAGAAGCCGTAGACCTCCTGGCCGCCCTCGCTCAGGATCTTCGGCGCCATCGCGGGTTTGATGCCGAGCCCGCGCGCGTCCACGACGAGCCCGGTGAAGACAGCGACGACCGTCGTGGGCCGCGGCGCGGGCGTGGGCACCACCGGCGCCGGCGCGGGCGCCGGCGTGACGACGCCGCCGGGCGGCACGGGCTGCGGCGGGCGCGGCAGGAGCAGGTCGGCGAACTCGCCCGTCGCCGGGATCGCGACCGTCACCTCGACCGCCCCGCCGCCGAGGTCCCGTGTCCCCACGACCTGAGCGCCGCGGATGACACCGGAGACGCGCGCCTCGGTCACCGAGTTCGCGACCATCGCCGCCTGCACCGTCGTGCGCGAGTCGATCACCATGCCGCGCGCGACCGCGAGCAGCTCCTGGCGGGCGAGCACGGCGCCGGCCTGGATCGCCAGCGCCCGGCCGTGCTCGACGCTCACCGCGTAGGGCGGCGCCACGCCCACCGCCGAGGCGGTGATGACCTGCGTCGTCCAGTTGATGCCGCCCTCGACCTTGTCGGTCGGCTTCGGCGCGGTCCAGGCCTGCGCGCCCGCGAGCGACGGGAACGCCGCCGCGACGGCCAGCGCCAGAGCCAGGACCAGGATGCGATGTCTCGAGCTCGCCATGGACGCCCTCCTCACCGTTGCACTTCGACCGCGATGACCTGCTCCGCCCACTTCGAGGGCGCGACCTGCTCGCGCCACGACTTGATGCCGACCGACAGGTCGCGCGTCTGGATCCGGTCGAGGGAGCGGAAGGCCGTCCGGCTCTGGCCCCCGAAGCTCGACGCGTGGAGGCTGATCGGCTCCTCGGTCGCGATGGCCCGGATCTGATCGAAGCCCGCCGGGCCCTGCACCGTCAGCTGGAACGTGGAGCTGGGCGGCGGAATGAGCACGTCCTGGCCGCCCTGCACGAAGTGATTCGGGGAGAACTGGTTCGGATAGATGATGTTGACGTCGCCGCTGGTCCCGATGTTGACCAGCGTCACGTACGCGTCGCGGTTCACGCGAAGGCCGAAGGCGATCATCTCTCCGATGCGATAGGACTTCTTGTCGGTCCAGATACTTACACGGAGCGGCTCCCGCGTCGCCGCGCCGCCGGGAGGCACCTGGGGGCCCGCGGGCGCGGGCGGCGGCTCCGCCATGGCGACCTGGGCGCCGCCGCAGCCGTCGCCGGTGAGCCGCCGGTCGAGGAGCGCCTTGAGGCCCTCGTCGAGCGGGAGCGTGAGGGCGTCGGCCCACACCTGCTGGCCGGTCGCGCTGTCCACGAGGCGCACCGTCAGCGAGAGCTGGCGGCCGAGCCCGGTCACCTTCCCGGCGATCAAGAAATCGGCGCCGGCCCACTGCCCGAGCTTCTCGTGGAGCTTGGGATCGAACTTGTCGTCCACCCAGAGCTTGTTCTCGCGGATGACCTGGCAGAGCTGGCTCCGGTTGATGATCTTGAACCCGCCGGCGGACGCGCGGCCGGTGAGGACCGCGTCGAGCTGGTCCGCGAGGAACGCGCCCATCTCGCTCATCACGCCGGTCGTCAGCGGGAACTCGCCGACGGCCACGTTCTTGTCCTTGATCACCGCGACCTGCTCGATCTTCGCCGCCACCTGGCCGAGCGTGGCCGTCATGGACTGGGCGGACGCGACCGCGGGCACGGCGAGCAGGACCGACACCGCGAGCTGGGCGGCGCGCCTCATTTGACCGTCACCTCCAAGATCTCGCCGGTCAGTCTGCCCTCGGCGTCGGCGATGAGGAGCTTCAGCCGATGGCGCCCGACCGGGATCTTCGCTTCCTTCACGAGGAGCTTCGTCTCCTTTTCCAGCACGTAGGGCTTCACGCGGTCGGTGATGTCGATCTCGAAGATCTTCAGGACCGTGAGCTTGAGCGTGTCCATCTTCACGGCCGCGCCGCCGACGCGCTGCTCGAACTGGATCTCGACCACGAACGGCGCCGTGACCTCGGCCGCCTGCTGGGGCGTCACGATCTTGATCACGGGCCCGCTCCGCGGGAGCTCGGCCGCCGCGCGCGTGAGCGGCGGGGGCGCGAGCGCGGCCTCGCCCTCCGTCATGAGCCAGACGGGCTCGCTCGCTCCGGGGCGCTCGGCGGCCGTCGCGCACGAGGTCGTCGCGACCAGGGCCACCGCGGCGACGAGGGCGCGGCACGTCCGGCGCATCACGGCTTGTACTCCATCAGGATCCGGCTCCGGTCGAACTCGAGCAGCCGGTAGCGCGGGTCCTGCCCGAGCCGGGAGGCGAGATACAACGTCTTCTCCGGGTAGGTCAGCGTGATGACCGAGATCTCGCTCGCGAAGCCCCCCTCGGCCACGTCGCTCACCCAGCGCTGCTTCTGCAGAAGCGCCTTCGCGCGGCGGTACTCGTCCAGGCTCGGCAGGTTCCGCACGCGCACGTCGATCCGGCGCTCCTTGCGCTTGAAGAAGCCGTCGAGCGCCTGGAGCAGCCGCTCGGCCGACGGCTTGGCTGCGTTGACGAGCGCCCGCTCGCCCGCCGCCTCGGGGCTCCCGCCGAAACCGCGGATCTGGTCGAGCGAGACGTTGGCGACGACGCGGCCCGTCTCGGACTCGATCGCCCGCGCGGTCACGCGCGCGTGCGCCGAGAGGATGCCCTGGTTGTTCTGGCTGAAGCGGCTCGCCGCCTGGCCGATCACGATGAGGTTCGACAGGAACTTGAGCCCGATCTCGCGCGCCACCTGCTCGTCGCCGCGCAGCAGCGCGGCCATCTGGTCGCGCTTCGTGAGCTTCTGGACGGTCGCGAAGTCGAGCACCCGGTAGCCGGCCTCGACGAGCCGCGAGACGATCTCGTTCTCGACGATCGGCTGGCCGGAGGGCGTGCCGAGGTTCTGCTCGGGGATCAGGACGACGAGCGAGAGCTCCGACACGAGCGACTCGATCCGCTCCTGGACCTCGGTCGCCTTCACCCGCACCGAGCCGCGCACGCGGTAGCGGCCGTCGGCGAGCTTGCCCTCCTCGAGCACGTCGAGGGTCTCGACGAGGCCGCGGCTCTGCGTGCGGACGAGCTGGTCGAAGAGCACCTGGTTCCGCGTGATCGTCTCGGCGTCCACCTGGATCCCGGCGACCTGCTCGAGCGCCTTGCGGCCCACGTCGATTCGCGCCTCGTCGCGGGCCTGCGCGACGTCGTTGTTGATGATGGTGCCGAAGCCCTCGGCCTCGCAGACGTGGACCTCGCCCTGCTGCCGGCAGCCCGGCGCCTGGGCGCCCGCGAGCGCGGCGGTGAGGACGAGCAGCGCGATTCCGGAAAACGCGGGGGTGAGCCGTCGGCGCACCGGGGCATTGTCCGGCACGTCAGCGCCTCCGCGCCAGGACGATTTCGCCCGTGGCGCTCCGCACCTCGAGCACCGGCGTCTGCTCGGCCTGGTAGTTCTGGCGCGAGTACTCGCGGACGCGAGGCGACACGAACTGGTAGAGCTCGAGCGCCGTGATCTTGCCGTCGCCGTCGAGGTCAGCGGCGCCCCGGAGGCCCTCGACCAGGAACGAGGTGAAGAGCCCGCCGCGCCGGTCGTCCTCGAACGCGGGCTGGTCCGGGCGGCTCGCCGAGATGACGACGCGGCCCGTGGAGGCCTCGATGAGCGGCCGCGCCGTCGCCGGCGGCCGGACCGCGGGGTTGTCCACGCCGCGCGCCCGGATCACGGTCGTCCCGCCGCCCGAGTAGCAGGCGTCGAGGAAGACGACGACCTGCCGGGCGGGGATCTTGCCCACGAGCTCCTCCAGGTCGTCGTCCATGAGCCCCGTCTTCCCGAGGTCGGCGAGCAGGCCGTCCTGCGGCACGAGGAAGTAATGCGGCTTCCCGTCCTGCCCGTTCCCGATCGCGCCGTGGCCCGAGAAAAAGAGGACCACGCTGTCCTCCTCGCGGACCCGCGCCGGCAGCGCCCGCAGGGCGTCGACGATCCCGGCGCGCGTCGCGTTCCGGTTCTCGAGCAGCGTCACGCTCCCGCCGCCGGCCTGGAGGGCGCCCGCCAGCGCCTGGGCGTCGCGCGCCGCGTAGGAGAGCGGCGG
>DATFVL010000197.1 GCA_035260325.1 Candidatus Methylomirabilota bacterium
GTGATAAAGGTCGGTCGCGAGGCCGGCCTGGACGTCGTGATCGACAACGTCGCGGTGTCCCGCCACCAGATGGAGATTCGCCTGCAGGACATGAAGTGGGTCGTCAGAGACCTCGACTCGGGCAACGGCACGTTCCTCAACGGGAAACGGTTGTGGGGCTCGGGCCCGCTCAAGTCCGGGGACGAGATCTCCTTCGGCAAGTTCTCGCTCTTCTTCGACCACGGGACACGCTGGTGCTCTGCACCGACGGGCCTCACGAGACAGGTGCGGCCGCACGAGATCCGCCGCCTGGCCGGGAGCCGCTCGCGACGGCGGGCCTACGAGCGGCTGGTGGCGCTGGCGAACGAGCGCGGGGGCCCCGACAACATCACGCTGCAGCTGATCCGCTTCGGGCCGCAGAGCCTCCTGCCCGCCGCCCTCTCGTCCCTTCGCGTCTGGTAGCCGGCTCTCCACAGATCCAGGTTTGGTATCCTCCCGACGCGAGGAGGGTGCCATGCCGACTGCGACGATCGACGGGCTCGAGGTCAACTACGTCACCCGCGGCTCCGGGCCGGCCCTGCTCATGCTGGCCCCGGGGGGCTTCGACGCCACGCTCGAGAAGTGGACGACGGCCGGGGTCTGGAAGGGCATGCGGCCCCTCGACACGCTGTCCGACTTCTTCCGCGTCGTCGCGTACGACCGGCGCGAGTCGGGAGCCTCGGGCGGGCGCGTCGAGAAGCTCACCTGGTCGCTCTTCGCCGAGCAGGCCAGGAAGCTCCTCGACCAGCTCGGCATCGCCAAGGCGTTCGTCCTCGGCGGCTGCATGGGCTGCTCCGTGGCGACGGCGTTCGCCGCGAGCTATCCGGACGCGACCCACGCCCTCATCCTCCACTGGCCCGTCGGCGGCTACCGCTGGAAGCTCGCCGGCAGCGACCGCTTCGCGCGCCATCTGCGCTTCGCTCGGGAGCACGGGCTCGCGGGAGTCGTCAAGCGGGCCCACGAGGGCAAGTCGTTCTGGCAGGACCCTGAAGCCGGCCCCTGGGCGTCCGCCCTCGTGCGGGACCAGCGCTTCGCGGAAGCGTTCCAGGCCCAGGACCTCGAGCGTTATCTCGGCCTCGTGGCGGCGAGCATGCGCGGGCTCTTCGACCGTGACATGCCGCCGGGCGCCGAGCCCGAGGAGCTGATGGCGATGAAGGTCCCTGCCCTCATCATCCCGGGCGACGACCCCGCCCACGCGACGTCCGGGGCCCACTACCTGCGCGAGCTGCTCCCGCGGCCGGAGTTCTGGCCCGTGATGCCACCGGAGCAGACGCCGGAGCGCGTGCGCGACCGGATCCTCGAATTCGGGCGCGCGCACAAGTAGCGCGCGTGGCGCGCGGGCTCCGGGCTACCGGGGCGCCGAGAGCTCGTTGATGCGCTGGACGAAGGCGGCGCGCTCGAGGGCGGCCGCGAGCTCCGGGGTCGTGAGGCGGGCACGCACGCCGTCGATGACGTCGCGGGCGGCGGCGTAGGCGGCGCGCGCCTCGGCGGACTTGCCCTGCGCGTCCCGCAGGCGGCCGAGCGCCGCGTGGGTGCGCCAGAGCTGGCCGGGGTTGCCGATCGCCTGAGCGATCGCCAGCGCCTCGCGTAGCGCCCGCTCCGCCTCGTCCCAGCGCCGCCGGCGCGTGGCGATCTCACCCCTGGCGCGTTGGCCCTTCACGACGTTCTTCCTCGCGCCGGTCCGCGTCGCGATCTCCAGGCACTGGTCCACCGAAGCCGTGGCCTTCGTGTAGTCACCGCGCGCGAGCCAGAGATCGGCGAGGCTCGCGAAGAGGTGCGTCGAGTAGCGCCACTTCATCCAGTCGCTGGTGGCCGGATCCTTCACGAGGCGGTGCACCTCGTCCAGGGTCTCCGCCGCGAGGGGCAGCTCGCCTTTGACGATGAGCATGTCGCCGAGGTTGATCTGCGGGTTCGCGAACGTCTCGGGATCCCCGCGCTTGCGCGCCCCGTCGGCCCCGCGCCGGCTGAACTCCGCCGCGCGGTCCAGATCGCCGAACTCGCTCCAGAGCCAGCCCAGCGTGTTGAGGATGCGGTGGTACATCACCTCGTCGCCGATCTTCTCGCAGAGGGCGAGTCCTTCCTCGCCGAACGCGAGGGCCTCGTCGTAGTCCCCCTTGCCGACGAGGGTCACGCTGTGCATGAAGAGGCCCCAGTAGTACGGGAGGAGCAGGTTGTGCTCCCGGGCGATCCGGAGCGCCTCGCGCCCGGTCTGCCTCGCGACCTCGTAGTCGCCGATCCAGTTGTGGAACAGGCCGACGTAGCCCAGCGTGAAGGCCTCGTGGAGCCGATCGCCCGCCTCGCGGCTGATCGTCAGCGCCTGCCCCAGCTCCCCCTGCGCTTCCTCGAGCCGCTCGGTGATGGCGTACACGAAGCCGGTGGTGAATCGGCTGGCCGCGATCACGTCCTGCGCCCCCACCTCGGTCGCGACCTCGATCGCCGCGCGCGAGTCAGCCAACGCGGGCTCGAAGTCGTGAGCCCACATCGACGCGAAGCCCATGCCGGCGAGCGCCGACGCTTCCTTCAGGCGATCGCCCGCGCGACGGGCCAGCGCGAGCAGG
This sequence comes from Candidatus Methylomirabilota bacterium, assembly GCA_035260325.1. NCBI lineage: Bacteria > Methylomirabilota (SeqCode) > Candidatus Methylomirabilota bacterium. Next base: position 2,577 of record DATFVL010000197.1, read on the forward strand.
CGCTCGCCCTCGGCGCGCGCGCCGTGGAAATCGCTCAGCACGAAGTACAGATTCGCTTCGGCCTCGTGAATGGCCATGAGGGTCTCGATGCCGACCGCATCGCCGAGGTGCCCGGCCGTCTCCAGGGCCTGCTCGTAGAGGGCGATCGCCTCGCGGTTGGCGAACGTCTTGGCGCTCTTGTCGGCGGCCTTGAGCTGATACTCGAGCGCCCGCGCCCAGTCCTCGCCCTTCGAGAAATGATAGGCGGGCATCTCGTACTGCTCGGCGACCCGGTCGGCGTAGAGCTCCTCGATCGCCAGCGCGATCACCAGGTGCAGCTCCCGCCGCCGCTGGAGCAGGATAGAGTTGTACGCGACGTCGTGGGTGAGCGCGTGCTTGAACATGTAGGCGAGCTCGGGGAAGAGGCTTTTCTCGTAGATCAGCTCGATGGCCTTCAGCTCCCGCAGGAACGCCTCGGTGCTCCCGCGCAGGTCCGCGATCCGGTCGAGCAGGCGCTGGGTGAATTCGCGCCCGATCACCGAGGCGAGCTGCAGCGTCTTCTTCGGCGCATCGGCGAGCCGGTCGATGCGCGCCATGATCACGTCCTGGATCGTGTCGGGGATCACGACCTCGTCGAGCCGCCGGGTCAGCGCGTAGCGCGAGCCCTCGCGGCGGATGGCCCCCACCTCCTGCAGCGACTTCACGACCTCCTCGACGAAGAACGGGTTGCCTTCGGCTTTCTGGACGATCAGGCGCTGAAGCTCCACGGGGAGGCTCTCGGTCGCGAGCATGGCCTGGGCCATGCCGGCGCTGTCCTGATCGGACAGGGCACCGAGCGCGATGCGCGTGTGGTAGCTGCGGTCCCCGAAGGGATGGGCGTACCCGGGCCGATACGTGAGCAGGACGAGCAGCCGGCTCCTCGGGACGCTGTCCATGATGAACTGCAGGCTCTCCTCGCTCGCCTTGTCCATCCAGTGGACGTCCTCGTGGACGAGCACCTGGGGACGGACCTCGGAGGCGCGCAGCAGCAGGCGGCGCAGGGCGTCGAAGATCTCGCCCCGGCGCTGCTGCGGGTCCATCGTGAGGACGGACGCATCGCCGGGGTCCACCGAGAGCACGTAGCGCAGGTAGCCCACGAGCGGCCGCAGATCCTCGCCCAGCATCAGCACGCCGCGCTCGACCTTCTTGGCGATCGTGCCCTCGGTGTCCGTCTCCTCGACCCGGAACGTCCGCTTGAGCATGTCCACGATCGGGTGGAGCGCGATCGAACGGCCGAAGGACATGCAGCGGCCCTCGTTCCAGGTCGCCTCGTCGCCCAGACGCCGGCGGAACTCGTAGAGCAGCCGGGACTTGCCGATGCCGGCTTCGCCGACGATGAAGACGACCTGGCCGTGGCCGTCCTTGGCCTGCTCGAAGCACTCGAAGAGCTGACGCAGCTCGCGCTCGCGCCCGACATAGGGCGTGAGCCCGCGCTCGGCCTCGACGTCCAGGCGGGTCCGCGGCTGGCGCGCGGCGATGATCTCCCACGCGCGGACGGCCTCGGTCTTGCCCTTGAGCTGGAGCTCGCCGAGCGCGCGCGTGTGGAAGTAGCCCTCCACCAGCCGGTGCATGGCCTCGGAGACGAGGACGCGGCCGCCGCCGGCGGCCTGCTGCAGGCGCGCGGCGATGTTGGTGGTGTCGCCGACCGCCGTGTAATCCATGCGGAGGTCGGTGCCGATGGAGCCGACGACGACGAGCCCGGTGTTGAGGCCCTGGCGGACCTGGAACGTGAGCCCGTGCTTGCGCTGGAGCTCCTCCTGGTAGCGGTCGAGCGCCTTGCGGATGCCGAGTGCCGCGTGCGCCGCGCGCTGGGCGTGGTCCTCGTGGGCGATCGGGGCGCCGAAGAGCGCCATGATGCCGTCGCCGAGGAACTGGTTGACGGTCCCCTCGTAGCGGTGAACCTCCTCGAGCATCAGCTCGAACGCGCGCGTCATCATCCGGTGGACGTCCTCGGGATCGAGGCCCTCGGCGAGCGAGGTGAAGCCCGAGACGTCCACGAACAACACGGTGACCTGCTTGCGCTCGCCCTCGAGGGCGCTGCGCGAGGTCAGGATCTTCTCGGCGAGATGCTTCGGCGTGTAGGCGCCCGGCGCGCCGAACTGCGCCGGGGGCGCGGCGGGGGCCGGGCCGCCCGGCGGCGCCGCGGTCGCCTGGGCGGCGGCCAGGTCGGCGCCGCACGCGTCACAGAAGCGGCTGTTCGGCTCGACACGCGCGTGGCACTTGGGGCAGACGGCGTCGAAGCGCGCGCCGCAGCTCCGGCAGAACTGGGCGCCCGGGCGATTCTGGGTCTGGCACCGGGGGCATTGCATTCCGCGCCCTCCATGGCCGCGTCGACGGGCGGCCGATCCGCGCGGGTCGACCGTGCGGCGACTCTACCACACGTGCGCGCGCCGCCTCCTGTCCCTCGGAGGCTCACGGGAAGCGCCTTGAGCCCTAGAGGAAGTCCGCGGCGTTCACGCCGCGCGCGGTGAGGAGCGCGCGGAGCTTCCGGAGCCCGCCGGCCTCGATCTGGCGCACACGCTCGCGCGTGAGACCGAGCCGCCGCCCGATCGCGTCCAGCGTCTCGGGCTCGTCCCCCTCGAGGCCGAAGCGCCGCCGGAGCACCGTCCGCTCGTTCGCGGCGAGGTCGTCGAGCGCCGAGACGAGATCGGCACGGGAGCGGACGAGCTCGCCGAGCGCGTCGCTCGGGCCGGGCGCGGGGTCGGCCACGAGGTCGCCGATCCGCCTCTTGCCCTCGCCCGCCGGCGAGTCGAGCGGCACGAGCGGCTGGCGGATCTCCTCGAGCTCGTGGATCTGCTCGAGGCTCATCCCGAGCGCCTCGGCCACCTCGGCCGGCGTGGGCTGGCGCCCGAGCGCCTGCGCGAGCCGCTTCTGCTCGCGCGCGTAGCGACCGAGCAGCAGCCCGACGTGCACGGGCAGGCGGATCGTCCGCGCCTGGTTGGCGAGGGCGCGCCCGATCGCCTGGCGGATCCACCACGCCGCGTAGGTCGAGAAGCGCGTGCCGCGCTCGGGCTCGAACTTCTCGACGGCGCGCAGGAGGCCGAGGTTGCCCTCCTCGATGAGGTCGGGCAGCGGCAGCCCTCGGTTCAGGTAGCGCCGGGCGATCTGGACGACGAGGCGCAGGTTGGTCTCGGCGAGGCGCGCCTTCGCCTGCGCGTCGCCCGCGCGGATCCGGCGCCCGAGCTCCCGTTCCTCCTCCCGCGTGAGGAGCGGGATGCGCGCGATCTCCGTCAGGTAGACGCGCAGGTTCGCGCGGCTGGTCTCGCGCGTCTCCTCGCGCACGTGCTGGTCGGTCTCGTCCGCCAGCGTGTCGAGCGGCGCGTCCGGGATGGTCTCATCCGCGTCGTCAGTCATCGTCGGGCCCGGTGTCCTGCAGGTCCTCGACCCGCGCGACCAGCGGCGGGAGCGGCAGGAGGTAGAGCGGGTTGTAGGCGCGCCCGTCGCGCCGGATCTCGAAGTGCACGTGGTGGGCCGTGGCGCGGCCGCTCTTGCCGATCGTCGCGATCAGCTGGCCGGCGCGGACGCGGTCGCCGACCTCGACGAGATTCTCAGTGTTGTGGGCGTAGATCGTGACGAACCCGTGCTCGTGCTCGAGCTTGACGACGCGGCCGTAGCGCGGCTCGACCCCGCTCGCGATGACCACGCCGGCCGCCGCGGCCTGCACGGGCGCGCCACGCTCGCCCTTGATGTCGATCCCCCGGTGCCAGCCGCCCCGGCGCCGGCCGAACGTGGAGGTCACAGGGCCGTCGGCGGGCCAGACGAAGCCGAGCGGCGCGTCGTAGAAGTCCGGGACGGCGAGGACGAGGTTGTCGGGCGCGCGCGGGACGGGCGGCGCGGGTCGCGCGACGCCGAGGGCGACCGGTCCCTTCGGCTGTGGGCGCGCGGCCTGGCGGGCGCCGGTCGCCGCCGGAATGACCAGACGCTGGCCGGGCGTGAGGACGACGGCGGGCCCCGCGAGCTGGTTCGCCGCCACGATCCCGGCGACCCTGACGCCGTAGCGCTTGGCCAGGGCGCCCAGCGTGTCGCCGGGCTTCACCTCGTGAATGCGCGCCCCGGGAGCCCCGGGCACCGTGTCGGCCGCAGCACCGGCGGGCGCGAGCGACGGCGCCGCGAGAACGGCGACGCCGAGCGCCGCCGCGGCGCACCGCGCCCTCACGGCTCGAACTCCGCATAGCGGATCCCGAAATCGGCGAAGCGGTCGCTCGGCGGGAGCCAGCGGACGCTGACGTTCTCGACGCTCGAGAGCGGCGGGCCCTTCTCGAGCGCACGGACGAGCTCCTCGATGAAAGCCCGGGGACCCTCGGCGTGAGCGCGCACGCGCCCGTCCCTGAGGTTCATCACGTAGCCCGCGAGGCCGAGCGTCTGGGCGCGGCGCTGAACGAAGTAGCGGTAGCCCACGCCCTGCACGCGCCCCTCTACGATGATATCCGCCGCGGATCTCCCGCTCACGAGGCTTCGGCCCGGGTTGTCGGCGACCGCCCACCGGCCGGCGACGCCGGCCGGCGGGCGATCAGACGAGTGGTCGGGGCGAGAGGATTTGAACCTCCGACTTCACGGTCCCGAACCGTGCGCGCTACCAGGCTGCGCTACGCCCCGAATGACGCCCTATTGTACACAAGCCCGTCACGCGTCCCAGGCGTACTTTCCCACGAGCTTCACGAACTTGCACTCGCCGGCCTCGCGCGTCTTCATCGCGCCGCGGACCTTCTCGACCACGGTGAGCCGCTGGTTCTCCGCGTCGCCGATCGGGACCACCATGCGGCCGCCCTCGACGAGCTGCTGGAAGAGCGGGGGCGGGACCGACGGGCCACCGGCGGTGACGAGGATGCGGTCGAAGGGCGCCTCGTCGGGCCAGCCGAGCGTCCCGCCGCCGACGCGCACCCAGACGTTCGTCACGCCGAGCTGCTCGAGGAGCGCCCGCGCGCGCTCGGCGAGGCGCGGCAGCCGCTCGATCGAGCAGACGCGCCCGGCGAGCTCGGCCAGCACGGCCGTCTGATAACCCGAGCCCGTGCCGATCTCGAGGACCTTCTCGGGCCCGGCGAGCTCGAGGAGCTCGGACATGAGAGCGACGATGTAGGGTTGGGAGATCGTCTGCTCCTCGCCGATGGGGAGCGGGTGGTCGCCGTAGGCGCGCCCGCGCAACGCCTCCTCGACGAAGAGGTGGCGCGGGACCCTCCGCATCGCCGCGAGCACGCGCGCGTCGGTGATCCCGCGCCGCGCGAGCTGCTCCTCCACCATCTGCGCGCGGGGCGCCTCGAACGGCTCGTACGCCCGCTCCACTACCCCCTCCGCTCGCGCGTCCGCGCGGCGGGCCGGTACCGGGCGTCGAGCGCGGCCGCGAGGTCGGCGAGCTGGTCGAGCGCCCGGTGGTTCGTGAGGTCGAGGTGGAGCGGCGTGATCGACACGTGCCGGTCGTGGATCGCGCCCATGTCGGTGCCGGCGAGCTCGCCCCACTCGGGCTCGCCGCCGCCGATCCAGTAGTGCGCGCGGCCCCGCGGGTCCGTCTGCTCGACGACCTTCCCGCTGTAGACGCGCTGGCCGAGCCGCGTCAGCCGGATGCCCCGCGGCGCCCCGGCGGGCACGTTCACGTTGAGCAGCGTCTTGGGCGGCAGCCCGGTGACGAGCACGCGTGTCGCGAGCATGCGGGCGATCGCCGCCGCCCCGTCGAAGTCGCCGCCGTCCACCAGCGACACGGCGAGCGAGGGCACGCCGAGGAGCGTCCCCTCCATCGCCGCCGACACGGTGCCGGAGTACGTGACGTCGTCGCCGAGGTTCGAGCCGTGGTTGACGCCGGCGACGACGAGCACGGGGCGCTCGGCGAGGAAGCCGAGGACGCCGAGGTTGACGCAGTCGGAGGGCGTGCCGTTGACCGCGAAGCGCCGCTCCCCGAGGCGGTCCACCCGGAGCGGCCGGTGGAGCGTCAGCGCGTGCCCGCAGGCGCTCTGCTCGCGCTCGGGCGCCAGCACGTACACGTCCCCGAGCTCGTCGAGCGCCCGCGCGAGCGCCGCGAGCCCGGGCGCGTGCACACCGTCGTCGTTGGTGACGAGCAGAACCGCCATCGGAGAGAAAAATGGTCGGGGCGACTGGATTTGAACCAGCGACCCCTAGACCCCCAGTCTAGTGCGCTACCGGGCTGCGCCACGCCCCGACCTCAGGCGTGGATTGTCGCAGAATCGTCCGCGCCCTTCAAGGAACCGCCCCCGGCTCAGGGGGCGAGGCGCGCGCGGAGCGCGCTGAGCCGCTCGCGGATGCGCCGAAGCGCGTCGGCGTACGCGGTTTCCTTCATGCCGAGGTCGAGCTGCTCCGTCGAGCGGCGGGACTCGGCGAGCAGGCGCTTCTTGGCGCCCTCGAGCGTGAGCCGCTCCTCGTAGAGGAGCGTCTTGATACGCTTGACGAGGTCCAGGTCCCGCGGGCGATAGAGGCGCTGGCCCGCCTCGTTCTTCTTGGGGCGCAGCAGCTTGAACTCGGACTCCCAGTAGCGGAGCACGTAGGCCGGGACGCCGGTGACCGCCTCGACCTCGCCGATGCGATAGTAGAGCTTCTCGGCGACGTCCGTCGTCGTCAGGCCGTCTGCGTGTTGATCCGTTGCTTGAGCCCCTTGCTCGGCTTGAACGTGAGCACCTTGCGCGCGGTGATCTCGATCGACTCGCCGGTCTGGGGATTCCGGCCGCGTCGCGAGGCTTTCTTCCGGATGCGGAAGTGGCCGAAGCCGACGATCTTGACGTCCTCGCCCTGCTCGAAGCAGCGGAAGATGATGTCGAAGACCGACTCGACCACCGACGCCGACTGGCGCTTCGACAGTCCGTGGGCCGCCACGGCATTGACCAGGTCGTTCTTGGTCACGACGAAGCCTCACCTCCTCGCGACGTCACGCCCCGCCCCGCGCGATGAACGAGTCCTTGTAGCCCTTCCCGCGGAGCGCCTGGAGGGCCTCGGCGGCCTCCGCGCGGTCGGCGAACGGTCCCACCATCACGCGATGGAGCCCGTCGCCGCTCGCCGCGGGCGCGGGGGCGGCGGGCGGCGGCGGCGCCGGTGACGCGCCCGCGGCGCGGCGCACCTGCACCTTCAGCCCGTCCACGGCCAGGTCCTTCGAGAGCGCGACGGCCTCTCGCAGCGGCAGGCTCGGCTTCACGACGACACCGTTCGCCGCGGTCTCGGTGGCGAGCCCCTTCGCCGCGAGCTTCGCGTTGATCTCGGCAACCGCGCCGCCGCTGACGAACACGTCGTACTTGTCGGCGCCGCTCGCGGCCGGTGCGGGGGCCGCCGGCTTCTCGTCACGCGCGCCGGTCATGGATTCGCTGACGCGGAACTTGTCGCCGCGCAGCTTGGCGACGAGCTTTCGGGCGTGCTCGGGATCCTTGAACGCGCCGACCTGGACGAAGTACGCGCCGCCCGCGGCGGCCGGCGCCTTCGCGACGGCCTTCGCGGGCTTGCGGGCCACCGCTTTCTTCGGGGCCGGGGCCGGCGCCGCCGCCTTCGGCTTCTCCTCGAGCGTCGGCTCGGGCGGCTTCGCCGCGATCGCCGGCATGGCGGGCGCGGGCTCCCTCTTTGCGGCGGGCGGCGGCTGCGGCGCGGGCGCGGGAGGAGCGACGGGTGGCGAAGGGGGCCTGACCGTCGGCATCCCGGGCTTGAGATCGGTCGTCCGGGGCGGCGGCGGGTTCATCCACTCCAGCACGTACGGGACTGCGACAGCCGCGACCACACCGATCACGATCACGACCAGCACCACGCGGAACCACAGCGCGGAGAACACGGAGCGCGGCGGATCGACGTCGTAGTGTTCGGCTTCGCGCTCCTCGTCGTCCCGCTCGTCAGGACTCATCGCGCGTCATCTTAGCATAGACGTTGGCTTTTCCATGCTTTCCGCGCGCGTCTTTCCGAACGCGAGCCATGAGAAGAGGGCCTCGGCGTCGGCCCGGGTGTCGTTGCTGTCGATCATCAGGGCCACCTGTCCCACCCGGGGCGGCTTCCGCCCGAAGAGCGCCACGTAGTCCTCGGCGACGTTCCTCGCCTGCAGCTGCCACGTGTCGAGCCGCGCCGGGCCCGACTCGACGACGATGATCCGGACGTTCGGCGCCTTCGGGCTCGTGAGCTGGGTGCCGACGGGAGCGCGGCTGTCCCAGACGTAGCCGATCACCTCGCTGTTGACGAGCGGCGCGGGCCAGCGCGGGAACACCACGTAGACCTGCGCCGCCTGGTCGTCGGTGGCGGCCGCGCGCACGTCACCCGCAGGCGGGAGCTTCACCACCTTCCAGCGCCATGAGAGGATCGGGTATTCCCCCAGGTCCGCGATCACGTCGCGATAGAGGGCGAACGACGCCTGGGCGCTCCGGAGCCGCACCGCCACGCTCCCCTCGTCGCGCACGAGCTCGACGGCCGCGCGCCCCGCGAACTCCTTGAGCTCCCAGCCGGCGGGCACGCCCTCGGCGGGGAGCCGGGACGGGACCCGGTTCGCGATCGGAATCGGGATGCGCCCGTCGGGCTCCGGGAGCGGCACGCGACGGCTCGGGTTCACCGCGGCGATCGGGGAGATCGCGGGCGCGTCGGGGGCACGTCCGAAGCGCGTCGTCGAGGGCAGCCTGAGCCCCGAGCGCTCCGCCCCCGGCGGGCTCCCGGCGCCGAAGTAGAACGCGCGATGGCGCGGGTTCGCGAGGAGCACCGCCGTCGCGCCCAGGAGCAGGAGCCCGAGCAGCGTGAGCCGCGCCGCGGGGCTCGCAGACAGCCGGCGGCGCCTCACCGCGCCGCCCTCCGCGCGCCCGGCCGTGAACGCCGGCCGGCGGCCCGGCGCAGCGACAGGCGGATCGGCGTGCCGCCGAGGCCGAACGCGTGGCGCAGCGACTTCACGAGGTAGCGCTCATAGGAGAAGTGGATCCCGTCCGGCCGGTTCAGGCGCAGCGCGAACGTCGGCGGCTCCGCGCTCACCTGCGACGCCGACTGGAGCGTGAGCGGGGCCCCACCGACGGAGATCGGCCGCCGTTCGATCGCCGCGCGCAGGGCCGCGGTCACCTCGTCCGCGGCGATCCGCCGCCGGAACTCACGCGCCGCCTCGTCGATCGCGGCGAACAGCTCGTGGAGGCCCTCGCGGCGCGTGGCGGAGGTGAAGCACACCGGCGCCCAGTCGAGGAACGGCAGGCGGTCGCGGATCTGGTCGACGACCTCCGCCTTCCTCACGAGGCCCCTGGGCACCAGGTCCCACTTGTTCACGACGACGACGGTGGCCCGGCCGGCCTCGTTGGCGTAGCCCGCGATGTGGGCGTCCTGGGCCGCCGCGCCCTCCGAGGCGTCGAGGACCACGACGGCGACCTGGCAGCGCTCGAGGCTTCGCAGCGCCATCACGACCGCGAGCTTCTCGAGCGGCTCGTGGACGCGCCCCTTGCGCCGGATACCGGCCGTGTCCACGAGGACGTAGGTGCGGCCCTCGTAGACGAGCGTGATGTCCACGGCGTCACGCGTCGTCCCCGGCGCCTCGTGCACGAGCACCCGCTCGTGGCCGACCAGGGCGTTCACGAGCGACGACTTGCCGACGTTCGGCCGGCCGATGATGGCGACGCTGATCGGCGCGGCCGCGCGCTCGGCGCGCCCGCCCGCCGCCGGTGCCCGCTCGCGCAGCGCCTCGAGGAGCTCCGCGACCCCGCGGCCGTGCTCCGCGGACACCGGCAGCGGCGGGCCGAAGCCGAGTCGGTGGAGCTCGCCGAGGGCGCTCTCGAGCCCCGGGCCCTCCACCTTGTTCGCGGCGAGGAGCACCGGGCGCCCGCAGCGCCGCAGCACGCCGGCGATCTCGACGTCGAGCGCTGTCGCGCCCTCTCGCGCGTCGACCACGAACAGGACGACGTCCGCTTCCTCCACGGCGACGAGCACGTGCCGACGCACGCCCTCGACCAGCGGCTCCTCCGAGGAAGGGTCGAAGCCCCCGGTGTCGATCACCGTCGCCTGCCAGCGCTCGAAGCTCGCCTGCCCGTAGAGCCGGTCGCGCGTCACGCCGGGCACGTCGCGCACGATCGCCCGACGCCGCCCGACGAGCCGGTTAAAGAGCGTGGACTTGCCGACGTTCGGCCGGCCGACGATCGCAATGACGGGGAGCTCGCCGCGCGGGCCCATCGCGGCGCCGTCAGGCGTCGCGCAGCGCCGCGAGGAGCGCCCGCGCCGACGGCTCGACGACGCGGACCGGGACGCCGAGGTCGCGCGCGAGGTCGCCGGGCGTCGCGTCGTCCAGGAAGACGCCGTCCACGTCGCGCAGGGCGACCGCCGGCACCAGCACCGCGCGGCCGAGGTCGCCGAGCGCCGAGAGGTGGCGCTGGATGTCGCGGCCCGCGAGGAGCCCGGCCACACCGATCGCGCGCCCGAAGAGCTCGTTCGGCACGGCCGCCACGCTGACGCCCGGCCCGGCGAGCCCGCCGCGCGCGAGCAGCGCCCCGAGGCGGGGCGCGAACATCTCGCCCGTGACGAGCGTGACCGGCGGCGCGGAGGCTCGGCGACGACGGCGGCCGAGCGCGGCGTCCCACTCGTCCTCGAAGCGCCGCACGAGGCCGACGCCGTCCTCGACGATCGGAAAGCCCTCGTAGGCGGGGGCGGCCGGGAGCTCCCGGGCCGCCAGGAGATAGATCTCGTCGGCGAGAAAGACGAAGCGGCTCCCGAGCTCGCCCCCGAAGCGCGCCTGCCAGCCGCCGACCGTGTCCACGAGCCGCCGCGCCTCGTCCGGGCGGAGACCGCGGAGCGCCGGCAGCCGCTCGCGGTGGCGCGTGAGCCCGACGGGCACGACCGCGGTCGTCGCCACCATGGGATGGAGCGGCGCCAGCTCGAAGACGGTACGCTCGAGGTGCGGGCCGTCGTTCCAGTCGGGGCACAGCACGATCTGGGCGTGCATGCGGATGCCCGCCTTCGCGAGGCGCTCCATGCGCGGCAGGATCTCGGCCGACAGGCGCGGGCCGCCGAGGAGCCGGTGACGGAGCTCCGGATCCGTCGCGTGGACGGAGACGTAGAGCGGCGACAGGCGCTGCTCGACGATGCGCGCCAGGTCCGCCTCGCCGAGGTCGGTCAGCGTGATGTAGTTGCCGTGGAGGAACGAGAGCCGGAAGTCGTCGTCCTTCACGTAGAGGCTCCGCCGCATCCCTTTCGGCAGCTGGTGGATGAAGCAAAAGACGCACTTGTTCGCGCACGTCGCGATCTCGGACGGCGCGGGCGGGACGAGCTCGAGGCCGAGGTCGGGCCCGCGGCGCCGGAGGGCGAGACGCAGCGCGCCGCCGTCGCGCTCGACCTCGAGGGCCAGGCGCTCGTCGCCCGCGTGGAACTGGAAGTCGATCGCGTCGCGGAGCCGCCGGCCGTTGATCGCCACGATGCGGTCGCCAGGGAGGAGTCCAGAGGCCGCCGCGGCAGTGCCGGCCCTCACGGCGGCGATCACCACGCCCCCGGCGCCGCCCTCAGTGGAGAAACGCGTCTTCACGGGACGCCTCCCGCTCCTCGTCGGGCGCGGCGTTGAGGAACCGCATGCCCTGGACGACGTACTGGAGGCCCGAGGCGACCGTGAAGACGGCGGCGAGCCAGAGCACGACGCGCAGCGCCGCGCCGGGGTCGACGTAGGGGGCTAGGAGCCCCGTCAGGACCGTGAGGATCTGGAGGAACGTCGCGGCCTTCCCGGCCCGCGTCGGCCGCGGGTCGAGGCGACCGCCCAGCATGTAGATGAGCGCGGTGCCGAGCGCCAGGATGACGTCGCGGCTGATCACGACCGCGGCGATCCAGAAGGGCAGCGCCTTGAGGTAGGTCAGCGTCACGAACGACGCGGTCAGGAGGAGCTTGTCGGCCATCGGGTCGAGGAAGGCCCCGAGCCGGCTCTGGCTCCCCCGCCGGCGCGCGATGTAGCCGTCGAGGAGGTCGGTGAACGCGGCCGTCGCGAAGACGACGAGCGCGGCGCCCGGCTTCCTGTAGACGAGCAGCGACACGAACACCGGGACCATCACGATGCGAAGGAGCGTCAGCCAGTTCGCCAGGCCCATGGGTGAGCGCTCAGTCTACCACCCGCGCCGCCGGCGGACCGCCCACGCGGTAGGCCCCGAGCGCGCCGAGGACCTGGCGCGGCAGCTCCACCTCGAGCCGCACCGCGTCCGGCTCGTCCATGCGCGCGAGGACGCGTCCCCGCGCGTAGCAGAGCGCGAGCGCCGCGCCGTCCCCGTGCGGGATCCGGAGCGTCGCGGCGCCGCCCGGCGGCAGCGCGCGCTCCACGCTCACGAGGAGCGGGGCGATCCCCACGCCGGTGGCGGCCGAGATCGCGACGCCGCCGAGCCGCTCGACGAGCGGCTCCACCGGCGCGTCGAGCCGGTCCACCTTGTTCAGGGCCAGGACCGTCGGCCGGTTGGCGACCGCGAGCTCCTCGAGGAGCTCGCGCACCGCCCGCAGGTGCTCGTCGAGCGAGGGATGGCTCGCGTCCACGACGTGCAGGAGCACGTCGGCGTCCGCCAGCTCCTCGAGCGTCGCGCGGAACGCCGCGACGAGCTCGTGGGGCAGCTTCCGGATGAACCCGACCGTGTCGGTCAAGATGAACGGCTGGCGCCCGGCGGGCTCGACGAGGCGCGCGGCCGGGTCGAGGGTGACGAAGAGGCGGTCGGCGGTCGTGAGCCGGGCGCCCGCGAGCCGGTTCAGCAGCGTCGTCTTGCCCGCGTTCGTGTAGCCGACGAGGGCGACGACGGGCAGCCCGGACCGCCGCCGGCCCTCGCGCTGCAGGCGCCGGTGGACCTGGACGCGCTCGAGCTCGCGCCTGATGTGCATCACGCGGCGCCGGATCACGCGCCGGTCCGACTCCAGCTGGGTCTCGCCCGGTCCCCGCGTGCCGATGCCGCCGCCGAGCCGCTCGAGGTGGGTCCACTGCCCGACGAGGCGCGGCAGCAGATAGGTCAGCTGCGCGAGCTCGACCTGGAGCTTGCCCTCGCTCGAGCGCGCCCGCTGGGCGAAGATGTCGAGGATCAGCGCCGTCCGGTCGATGACCTTGAGGCCGAGCGCCTCGGCGATGTTCCGCTCCTGGATCGGCGAGAGCGGGTCGTCCGAGACGACGAGGTTCGCCGACCCCGCCCGCGCCGCGCGCCCGATCTCCTCGACCTTCCCCTTGCCGAAGTAGAGCGCCGGGGTCGGCGACGCCCGCTCCTGGACGATGCGCTCCACGACGCTTCCGCCGGCGGCCTCGACGAGGCCGGCGAGCTCCTCGAGCGACTCCTCGATCTCCCACCGCCCCTGTGACGGGCGCTTCACCGCCGCGATCACCGCCCGCTCCCGCGTCGGCCTGCCGCTCGCCCCGTTGCGCCTCACGCGACGGCACCCTCCTCCCTCATCCTTCGCTCGATACCGCGGGCCACGCCCTCGATGCCGCCCGCGGCGCCCACGTCGAGCCACTCGATGCCGGGCTCGCGCTGGAACCACGTCCACTGTCGTTTCGCGTAGCGGACCGTGTCGCGCTGCATGAGCCTCTGCGCCTCGTCCGCCGACAGGGTCCCCCGCGCCACCCGGACGAACTCGCGGTAGCCGATCGACGAGAGCGAGGCCAGCGCGGGATCGTAGCCCCGCGCGAGCAGCGCCCGCACCTCGTCGAGGAGCCCCGCCGCGACGAACGCGGCCGCCCGCGCGGCCAGGCGCCGCGCGAGGGTCTCGCGCTCGGCCGTCAGGCCCAGGTAGACGACGTCGTACGGGCCCGCGTCGCTCCAGAAGCGCGCGGGCTCGGCCGCCAGGCTCCCGCCCGCGCGGACGATCTCGAGCGCGCGCACCACGCGGACCTCGTCGTGCGGGTGGAGCCGTCGCGCGGCGTCCGGCGCGGCGACCGCGAGCCGACGATGGAGCGCCACGCGCCCTTCCCGCCGCGCGAGCACGGCGAGCTCGCGGCGAAACGCGGGATCGGCCGGCGGCGCGGGATCGAGCCCGCGGATGAGCGCGCGGATGTAGAGACCCGTCCCGCCCACGACGACGGGGAGCCGCCCGCGCGCGTGGATCGCGGGGACCAGGGGCGCCGCGTCGGCCCTGAAGCGCGCCGCCTGGTAGCGGTCGTCCGGGTCCGCCACGTCGATCAGGTGGTGCACGACCGCACGCCGCTCCTCGCGCGTGGGCTTGCCCGTCGCGGCGTCCATGCCGCGGTAGACCTGGCGCGAGTCGGCGCTGATCACCTCGATCGGTAGCCGGCGCGCCAGCGCGACCGCCACCGCCGTCTTGCCGACGCCCGTGGGCCCGGCGATCACGACCAGTCGAGGCTTGTCGCTCATGACTCCAGTCTACGTCTCCGAGCCAGTACTACCAGTTCCGTTTGAGCTCGCGGCGGATGTCGGCGAGCGACACCCGGCTCACGATCGGCCGCCCGTGCGGGCAGAAGTAGGGCGTCTCGGTCGCCCCGAGCTCCGCGACGAGCCGCTCCATCTCCTCGCGCTCGAGCGGCATGTTCGCCTTCACCGCCGCGCGGCAGGCCACGAACGCGAGGGCGCGGTCTAGCGCGGGCTCCCCCGCCTTCGGCCCGCCGAGCTCGTCCGCGGCGGCCTGGATGAGCCGCTTGGGCTCGTCACCCTTCAGCAGCGCGGGCACGGCGCTGACGACCACCGCGTCGCCGCCGAAGCCCTCGAAGGCGAAGCCCAGGCGCTCGAGCGGCTCGCGCCAGCGCTCGAGGAGGGCGCGCGCGGCGGGGCCGAGGTCCACGGACTCCTGGAAGAGGAGAGCCTGCGACGGGGGCGCCCCGCGCGCGAGCTCGCGGCGGAGGCGCTCGAAGATGACGCGCTCGTGGGCCACGTGCTGGTCGAGGAAGAAGACCTCCTCGCCGGAGGCGGAGACGACGAAGGTGTCCTGCACCTGGCCGAGCACCCGGCCGAAGAGGGCGGGCGCCTCGGGGGCCGCCTCGCCGAAGAGCGCCGGCTGCTCGGCGACGGCCAGCGGCCCGCCGACCGGCTCGCGCACGCCGCCCGGGCCGGGGCCGAGGTCGGGGACGACGTCCGGCCGGCGGAGCGCCCGCTGCGCCGCCGTGGCGACCATCTCGTACGCGAGCCGCGGGTGGCGGAAGCGCACCCACGCCTTCGTCGGGTGGACGTTGGCGTCCACATCGGCCTCCGGCAGCCCGAGCGACAGTACGGCGAGCGGGAAGCGGTCGCGCGGCAGGAGCGGGCGGTACGCGTCGAGCGTCGCCTGCAGGAGCCCGGGGTCGCGCACCGGCCGGCCGTTGACGACCAGGACGATGTCGTCGCGGCCGCCGCGCGTGAGATCGGGCGGGCTCGCGAGCCCGCTCACGCGCACGTCGTGCGCGGCGTGGTCCACCGGCAGGAGACGGGCCGCGACGTCCCAGCCCCACACCGCGCCCGCGCGCTCGCGGAGGTCCTTCGCCGCCGGCGCCGTCAGCACCGCCTTGCCGTTGTTGGTGACGCGGAACTGGACCGCCGGGTGGGCGAGCGCCAGCTGCGTGAGCGCGCGGAGGCTCGCGGCGAGCTCGGCCGCCGCCGACTTCAGGAACTTGAGCCGCGCGGGCGTGTTGAAGAAGAGGTCGCTCACCTCCACGACCGTCCCCTCACCGGTCGGGAGCCCGAGCGTCTGGGTGACCTTCCCGCCCTCCCCGGCCAGGCGGCGGCCCTCGGCCGAGCCGCGAGCACGGCTCGTCACGCCGAAGCGCGAGACCGCGCAGATCGCCGCGAGCGCCTCGCCGCGGAAGCCGAGCGTCGCGATCGTCTCGAGGTCGGCCGCGGTCGCGAGCTTGGAGGTCGCGTGGCGCTCGAGCGCCAGGGGCAGCTCCTCGGCGGCGATGCCGACACCGTCGTCGGCCACGCGGATCAGCGCGGCGCCGCCGTCGCGGAGGTCCACGGCGATGGCCCGCGCCTCGGCGTCGAGCGCGTTCTCCACCAGCTCCTTCACCGCCGACGCCGGGCGCTCGACCACCTCGCCCGCGGCGATCTTGTTGACCAGCTCGTCCGGCAACCGGTGAATGCGCGTCACGGAGCCCCGGGTACCTCTGGCAGGCCACCCACGGTACGAGCCGGTCGCGCGGACCCCGCTCCAACAGTCCGCTGCTGCCACTTGTGCAGGAGGTTGAGCGCCTCGAGCGGCGTCGTGTGCGCGAGGTCGAGCGCGGCGAGCTCGTCCGCCATGGGATCGGGCGCCGGCGGCGCGAAGAGCCCGAGCTGCGCCGCGTCCCGCACGTCGGCCTGCTGCTGCCCCGCCTCCTCCAGCTCGACCAGGAGCGCCTTCGCGCGCGCGATCACCGCCGCCGGCAGCCCGGCCAGGCGCGCGACCTGGATCCCGTAGCTCCGGTCGGTGCCCCCCGGCTGGACCTTGTGGAGGAAGACGATCTCGTCGTTCCACTCGCGCACCGCCACGTGGAAGTTCCTCACGCCGGCGAGCCGCCCGGCCAGGCGCGTGAGCTCGTGGAAGTGGGTCGCGAAGAGCACCTTCGCGCCCCGCCCATGGTCGTGGAGCGCCTCGATGACCGCCCACGCGATCGCGAGGCCGTCGAACGTGGAGGTGCCGCGCCCGACCTCGTCGAGGAGGACGAGGCTCCGCGGCGTCACGTTGTGGAGGATCGTCGCGGTCTCCACCATCTCGACGAGGAAGGTGCTCTGGCCGCGCGCGAGGTTATCCTGGGCGCCGACGCGTGTGAACACGCGGTCGAGGACGCCCAGGCGCGCCTCGCGCGCGGGCACCCAGGCGCCGAGCTGCGCGAGGATCGCGATGTGGGCCGTCTGCCGGAGGTAGACGGACTTCCCCGCCATGTTCGGTCCGGTGAGGATCACCACGCGCGCCTCGCGGTCGAGGGCGAGGTCGTTCGGCGTCACCGGCGTCCCCGCCCGCGCGTCGAGCACGGGGTGGCGGCCGTCGACGATCACGAGCGCGTCGCTCCGGTCCACGACGGGGCGCGCGTGGCCCCGCGCGTGGGCCACCTCGGCGAGCGCCGCCAGGACGTCGAGCCGCGCGAGGGCGCGCGCCGTTGCGAGCAGCTCGGGCGCCCGCGCGGCGACGCGCCGCCGCACGTCGTCGAAGAGCTCGTACTCGAGCCGGCGCCGGCGCTCGTCGGCGCCGAGCACCTTCGCCTCGTACTCCTTCAACTCCGCGGTCACGTAGCGCTCGGCGCCCGCGAGGGTCTGGCGGCGCACGTACTCGGCGGGCACCCGCGCCGCGTGGGCGTGGGTGACCTCGATGCCGTAGCCGAAGACGCGGTTGAAGCGGACGCGGAGGCTCGGGATGCCGGTGCGCGCACGCTCCCGGCCCTCGAGGCCCGCGATCCACGCGCGGGCTTCGCGCGCGTCCCTGACGAAACCCTCCAGGCCTTCGTGCCAGCTCTCGCGGATGATCCCGCCGTCGTGGAGGGTCACCGGCGGCTCGTCCTCGAGGGCGGCCTCGAGCGTCCCGCGGAGCGCGTCGAGGTCGGCGAGCTCGGCGCGGGCCGTGGCCAGCAGGGGCGCGTCGAGCGGGGCCGCGGCGGCGCGGATCTCGGCGAGCGGGCGGAGGCACGCGCGCAGGCCGACGAGGTCGCGTGCGTGCGCCTGGCCGAGCGTCGCCCGGCTCGTCAGGCGCTCGAGGTCGCCGACGCGCGCGAGGAGCGCCTGCAGCCGCGCGCGCTCGGCCGGGTGCGCGACGAGGGCCGCGACCGCGTCCTGGCGCGCGGCGATCATGTCCACGTCGAGGAGCGGCCGCAGGAGCCACTGTCGGAGGAGCCGCGCCCCCATCGGCGTCGCCGTCGCGTCGAGGACGCCGAAGAGCGAGTGCCGGACGTCGCCGTCGCTCGACTCCAGGAGCTCGAGCGTCTCGATGCTGGTCGCGTCGAGCGCCATCGCGTCGGCGGCCGCGAGCCGCGTGAGCCGCGTCAGGTGGCCGAGAGCCTCGCCCTGGGTGAGCCGCAGATAGGCGAGCGCCGCGGCCGCGGCCTGGAGGCCCGCGCCGAGGTCGCCGACCCCGAAGCGGTCGAGCGAGTCCACTCCGAAGTGGGCGCTGAGGTCGGCGGCGGCCCGCCGCGGGCTCGTGCCCGCGGCGTCGTAGAAGGTCAGCGTGGCGCCCGTCTCGGCGAGCCGGGCCACCAGCGCCTCCTCGCCCCGCGCCGCCTCGGGCAGG
>DATFVL010000198.1 GCA_035260325.1 Candidatus Methylomirabilota bacterium
CTGGGCGCGAAGATCGCCCGCGTGTGGGTGAATGACCCCGCCGGGCAAGTCCTTCGAGCCCAGGCAACCGCCGGCGCCGATCCGAACGTCGAGCACATGGTGAGCCAATTCTCCACGATCCCGTATGGGCATGGGGTGGTCTGGGGCGTGCTCAACTCACGGGCGCCGGAATACCTCCGAGACATCCAGCAGGACTCGCGCCTGTTGAACCGACCATTCATCGAGGATACCGGTGGTCACGCCTTCGCCGGGCTACCGCTCCTCATCGGTGCAGATGTGGTCGGCGTCCTCGCGCTCCTCTTCGGTGAGCGGCGGCAGTTCACGCGCGAAGAAAAGAAGCTCATGCGCCTTCTGGCCGACCAGGCGGCCATCGCCATCCACAACGCCCGACTCTTCGACGAGACGGCGAGGGGCCGTCGCGCGGCGGAGAGCCTGACGGACGTCGGACGGCTCATCTCGCAATCGCTCAACGTCGGGGAAGTGGCTCAACTGGTCGCCGACAGCGTCCGCGCGCTGCTCAGCGTCCAATCTTCAGCTCTCTATCGGCTGGAGTCGGAGTCCGGAGACTTGGTGGCGCTGGCGTCCTCTGGCGACGTCGGGCCGACGTTCGGTCGGAACCTGGTCTTTCCCTCGGGGACGGGCGTCGCCGGTATCGCGGTTCGCGAACGTCAGGCGATCATCACCCCGAACCTCCTCAGCGATCCTCGCGTGGTGCTCTCGCCAGAGGTGCGGGCGCGCATCGAGGCGACCTCGTATCGCGCGGTTCTCGCCGTGCCCTTGATCGTGCGCGATCGCATCATCGGGGCGCTCGGCATTGGAGACCGGGCGGGGCGGAGGTTCGAGCAGGAGGAAATCCGGTTGGCGCAGGTCTTTGCGGACCAAGCGGCCATCGCGCTCGAGAACGCCCGGCTCTTCGAGCAGGTCGTCCGTGAGCGCCAACGCTTGGACAGTCTCTACGGCGTGACACGGCGGCTGGCCGCCGTCCACGAACCCGATCAGATCCTCAACGTGATCGTGCTCGAGGCTGCCCGGCTCCTGGGCGCAGACGCCGCGGCCTTGCGTCTCGTCGAGGGAGACGACATCGTACTTCGCGCGCAAACCGAATCGGCCGTGCCCATTCAATTCCGGCACCGGTTGCGCGTCGGTGAGAGCCTGTCCGGGCGTGCGGTGGCCACGGGCCAGCCCGTGGTCGTCGCGGACCTGGCCGAAGACACCCGGTACGACCCGGTGCATAAGCGCAATGCCCTGGTGCTCGGCTTCCATGGCTTTCTGGCCGTGCCGCTCCAGACGGCGGAGACCAAAATCGGCGCGCTGATGGTGTATACGCGGACCATCCGACGCTTCACGCCTGACGACATCTCGCTCCTCACCGCGTTAGCCGACCACGCGTCGCTGGCGATCGACAAGGATCGGCTCTTGAGCGAGCGCGCACGCGTGAACGAGACCCTCCGTCAGAGCGAGAAGCTCGCGAGCCTGGCGCACCTACTGGCCGGTGTCGCCCATGAGCTGAACAACCCCTTGGCGGTGATCGTGGGGTACTCGCAGCTCCTCCAGCGAACGGTGGCGTCGCCGTCGACCGCGCAGCAGTTGCAACGCATCGTGGAGGCCACCGATCGCTGCGTCAATATCGTCCGCAACTTCCTGGCCTTGGCTCGGCAGGAACCGCCGGCTCGCCAGTGGGTGGATCTCACCAAGATCGTGCGGGAGGCGGCCGATCTCTTTGTGTACCCCTTCCGCACGGACGGCGTCAAGATGACGCTGGACCTCGATGAGGATGTGCCCCCGATCTGGGCCGATCCGCATCAGCTCAAGCAAGTCCTGGTCAACCTCTTGTCCAACGCCCACCACGCGGTGGCGCAGACGCAGGGGCAGCGAGGCGTGACAGTGCGCTCACACGTTGATCGCCCGCGAGGTCGGGTGTGTCTCGCCGTCAGCGATACGGGACCCGGCATCCCTCCAGAGATTCGATCACGCGTGTTCGATCCGTTCTTCACCACCAAGCCGGTGGGGCAGGGGACGGGCTTGGGGCTCTCGTTGTGTCACGCGATCGTGGATGCGCACGAGGGTTCGATCCGCGTCGGGGAGACTTCTGGCACCGGCACGACGATGCTGGTTGAGATTCCGATCGGAGCAGCGCCCGGTGACAGGAGCGAAGCGGCCGCCGTCGATCCGTCGTCGATTCCCGAGCGTAAGACCATTCTCGTGGTCGACGATGAACCCGCCCTTGTGGCGTTACTGACCGACACGCTCACCAGGGATGGGCATCGCGTCGAGACGGCCAGCAACGGCGCCCTCGCGCTCGAAAGGCTCAGCGCCGCGCCCTACGACGTGATCTTGTGCGACGTCAAAATGCCGGTGCTGGACGGTCAGGAGCTCCATCGGAGATTGCAACGAAGTCGTCCTGAGTTGGTTTCTCGGCTGGTGTTCATCACGGGCGATTCGCTCAGCCCGGACACGTCGGCGTTTCTTGAGCGGACTCGGCTCCCCGTGTTGATGAAGCCGTTTCATGTGGACGACGTGCGCCGCGTGGTCCACCGCGTCGGGCAGGCGCCATAGCGCCGCGTCAGCCGATCGCCACCTTCGTCACGGTGTGCCGGCGCACGGCCGGCAGGACCTCCGCCGCGAACCGCCGGATCGGGTTCACGAACATCTCGTGGGGCATGGCGCCCTGGTTGAACTGCAGGAGCAGCGTGCCGGCGCCGAGGGCGTCGGCGAGCCCGATCAGCGCGTCGCGCACGTCGGCGGGCGCGCCCCAGCAGAGCCTCTCGTTGCGCTTCAGATCCTCCATGGTCACGCGCCGGAAGCCCTGGAGCGCGCGCAGGAAGTCGTCGCGATTCTCGGGCCGCAGCCAGCCGAGGCCCTCCTCGCGCACGTAGCCGCTCTGCCGCTGCGCGCCGACGTTGAAGAGGTTGCCGTGGCTGAACAACGTGTGGAAGAAGTAGAGCATGTAGGTCGGCGCGAGCTCGTCCGAGATCAGCTTGAAGAACGTGCTCTTGCCGGCCCCGTTCGGGCCGATGATCGCGCGGAGCTCGCCGGGCGGGACCTCGAAGTCCACGGCGTCGACCGCCAGCAGGCTCCCGAAGCTCCTGGTCAGGCGCTCGGTCCGCAGCCGGGCGGGCGCCGTCACGCGAGATCCGGGGTCGTCGGCATGACCGGGAAAATAGCACGCCCGCGGGCGACGCGGCAGCCATGCGTGCGGCGCGTCCTGATATAGTTCCCGCCATGGCCCGCTACGGCCGGGCGGTCGTGCGCGCGGACCTCGATAGCGATGTCGCGGGAGGCTCGTGATGCGTTCCTCTTCCCCCGATCGGTTCGTCTCTCGACGTCGATTCGTGACGACCGCCGCCGCGACCCTCGCCGCGGTCGGGCTCGCCGGCCGACTGCCCGCTCAGGTTCCGGCCGTCCAGGACCCGACCGATCTGACGCTTCGCCAGGCCTCGGAGGCGCTGCGCCGTGGACGGGTGTCGTCCGTGGACCTGACCCGGGCCTGCCTCGTCAGGATCGACAGGTATCAGGGCGCGCTGAACGCGTTCATCACGGTGACGCCGGGGCCCGCGCTGGCTCAGGCGCGTGCCCTCGACGACGAGCTGCGAAACGGAAAGTGGCGTGGGGTGCTTCACGGCATCCCCATCGCGCTGAAGGACAACTTCGACACCGCCGGCGTGCGGACCACCGCCGCCAGCGCCCTGTTCGCCGATCGCGTTCCGTCTGCAGACGCGGAGGTCGTGCGGAGGCTCAAGGCCGCGGGTGTGGTGCTGCTGGGGAAGCTGAACATGGACGAATTCGCCGCGGGCGGCAATTCGACGATCACGTACTTCGGTCCCGTGCACAACCCGTGGGCCCTGGACCGATCCGCCGGCGGATCGTCGGGGGGCTCGGGTGCCGCGGTCGCCGCCGGACTCTGTTTCGGCGCCCTCGGCACCGATACGACGGGGTCCCTTCGGATCCCCGCCGCGTTCTGCGGGGTGGTCGGCCTCAAGCCGACGTATGGCCGGGTCAGCGCTCAGGGCGTCATTCCACTCTCCTGGACGCTCGATCACGTCGGGACGATCGCGAGAACCGTCGAGGATACGGCGCTGCTCCTCCAGGCGATCGCGGGCCACGACCCATCCGACCTGGCGAGCGCCAACGTTCCGGTGCCGGATTACGTGACGGGCTCGACGATGACGACGGCCGGCCTGCGCCTCGGAGTGCCCCGCGCGCACTTCTACGACAAGCTCGACGCGGAGGTCGCCGAGGCCGTCCAGCGGGCGATCGAGGTCCTGCGTGGGCTCGTGGCAAGCGTCCGCGACGTCCAGCTTCCACCCCTCATGACCGCTCCGCAGGTCGTGGCGGAGGAGATGGCCGCCTACCACGCGGATTGGTTCGCGAAGGCGTCACACCTCTACCAACTGCCGACCCGCCGCAGCCTCGAGCAGTGGGCGAAGCTCCCCGCGGTCGATTACGTTCTGGCGCGGCGGGAGATCGACCAGCTGCGACAGGAGGCCTCCAAGATCTTCACGGGCGTCGACTTGCTCGTGACACCGACGGTCAAGATTCAACCGCGGACGATCGAGGAAAGCATCAAGCGAGCCGAGTCGGAGCGCCCGTTTCCGCCCGAGCCGGGCGACACCAGCGCGTTCAACGTCCTCGGCCTGCCGGCGATCTCCGTCCCGTGCGGGTTCACGAAGGCCGGTCTGCCGATCGGGCTGCAGATCGTCGGCGCGCGCTTCGACGAAGCGCGCGTGCTCGCGATGGCGCACGCCTACGAGCGGGCGACCGAGTGGCACAAGCGGCGGCCACGCCTGCCCGGTGACGGCGGCACGTGACATAGTTTCCGCCATGCCCCGTTACGACCTCGCGGTCCTCGGCGGCACCGTCGTCGTCCCGTACGTCGGTGCGCTCCGGTGCGACGTGGGCGTCCGCGACGGCCGCGTCGCCGCGCTCGCCGACGCGATCGCCCCCGCGGAGGCGGGCGCCGTCGTGGACGCGCGCGGCAAGCTCGTGCTCCCGGGCGCGGTGGACTCGCACTTCCACATCGGCATCTACCGCGATCTCGCCCACGACGCCGAAAGCGAGACGCGCTCGGCGCTCGTCGGCGGCGTCACGACGGTGCTGAGCTACTTCCGGACGGGCCAGCACTATCTCAACAAGACCGGGCCGTACCGGACGATCTTCCCCGAAGTCGTGGCGGCGACCGCCGGCCACGCGCACGCGGACTTCGGCTACCACATCGGCATCATGACGTCGGCGCAGCTCGACGAGGTGGACTGGCTCGTCGCGGAGCAAGGGGTCGGCTCGTTCAAGTACTACATGTTCTACAAGGGACTGAACCTCACGTCGGACTCGACCCGCGGCACGGACTACACGATGTCCGACGTCTACGACCTCGGCCACCTCTATCGCCTCATGGCCGAGGTGGCGGCGGCCTCCGCGAAGCACGGCGCGCGCGGGCGCGTGTCGCTCTCGCTCCACTGCGAGCAGGCCGAGCTGATCCGCGTCTTCATCGAGGAGGTGAAACGCGCGGGGCCGGGCGGGCTCGAGGGCTACCACCGGTCCCGGCCGCCCCTCAGCGAGCGGCTCTCGATCGCCGAGGCGATGGTGCTGGCCGACGCGACGCGCTGCCCGGTGAACCTGCTCCACCTCTCGAGCGCCGAGGCCGTGGCGGCGGGGACGCAGGGCCGCCGAGAATACCCGCACCTCGACATCCGGCTCGAGACGACGGTGCACCATCTCGCCCTCACGCACGCGACGGCGCACGGGATCCTCGGCAAGGTGAACCCGCCGATCCGCACGGAGGCCGACCGCGAGGCGCTCTGGCGGGCGGTGCTCGACGGGCGGATCGACACGGTCGTGAGCGACCACGCGTGCTGCGCCGAGGAGGACAAGCAGCGCGACCTCTGGGCGGCGCTGCCCGGGTTCGGCGGCACGGCGCTGCTCTACCCGTACCTCGTCTCCGAGGGACTGAAGCGCGGTCTGTCGCTCGCGCGCATCGCCGAGCTCGCGAGCGCGAACCCGGCGCGCGCCTTCGGCCTCTACCCCAAGAAGGGCGCGCTCGCCGTCGGCGCCGACGCCGACCTCGTCGTGCTCGACCCTGAGCGCGAGCAGGTCGTGACTCCCGCGCTGCTCCAGTCGGCGCAGGACTTCACGCCGTTCGCCGGCCTGCGGGTGCGCGGCTGGCCCACCCACACGGTGCTCCACGGCGAGGTCGTGTTCGAGAACGGCAAGGTGCGGGGCCGGCCGGCGGGCCGATACCTCCCGCGGCCGGCCGGCTGAGCTAGGCTTTCTTCTTGGCGGCGGCGGAACGGGCCGGACAGACCTTGTGGTACCACGTCGAGCCGAGCTTCACGTGATTACCGTTCTTCCGGATCGTGCGCTTGCACTTGGGGCACGTGCCCATCGAGGGGCTCCTTTGGGATTCCGATTCGGCGCTCGGCTATTATAGCAAGGCCTCCGAGGAGGGAGCCGGTGACCGACTGCGTCTTTTGCCGCATCATCGCGCGCCAGCAGCCCGCGGACATCGAGTACGAGGACGACGCGGTGCTCGCCTTCAAGGACATCTACCCGAAGGCCCCGGTGCACGTCCTGATCGTCCCGAAGCGCCACATCACGTCGGTGATGGCGATGGAGAGCGCGGACGCCGAGGCGCTCGGCCGCTGCCTGCTCGCGGCGAAGAGCCTCGGCGAGGCGAAGGGCTTCGGCGAGCGAGGCTACCGCCTGCGCGTGAACTGCGGGCCGGAGGGCGGGCAGGTGGTCGATCACGTCCACGTCCATTTCCTCGCGGGCGGCCGTTCGAGCGGTGGCTAGCCACTTCATCGACTACCAGCTCTTCGGCGACCAGTTCTCGACGCCGGAGATCCGCGCGGTGTTCGACGAGCGGACGATGCTCCAGCTCTGGCTCGACGTCGAGGCCGCGCTCGCCGGCGCCCAGGCGGACCTGCACCTGATCCCGCGGGAGGACGCCGACGCGATCGCGCGCGCCGCGCGCGTGGAGAAGCTCGACCTCCCCGCGATTAAGCGCGACCTCGCGGTCACGGCCCACCCGATCGTCCCCGTCGTGCGCGACCTCGCGCGGGTCGCCGGCGACGCCGGCCGCTGGGTGCACTGGGGCGCCACGACCCAGGATATGATCGACACGGGCATGGTGCTTCAGCTGAAGGCCACGCACGCGATCCTCCGGCGCGATCTGGTGACGCTCACGCGGACGCTCGGCGCGCGCTCGAGCGCCTGGGCCTCGGCGTGCCGTTGATCGCGTGGCACGCTTCGCGCGACACGATCACCGAGTTCGTGACGCTCCTGGCGCTCCTCGGCGGGACGCTGGCGCGCATCGCGAACGAGGTCATCCAGCTCCAGCGCTCCGAGATCATGGAGCTCGAGGAGCCCTTCGCGCACGGCAAGGTGGGCAGCTCGACGATGCCGCACAAGCGCAACCCCGCGCACGCGGAGCGCATCGTCGCGATCAGGCGCCTCCTGCGGGGCGCGGCGGCGACGGCGCTCGAGACGACTGTGGCGGCCCACGAGCGCGACATGAGCGTCGGACGGGCCGAGTGGGTGCTGGTGCCCGAAGCGGCGTGTCTCGCCGCCGCGGCGCTCCACTGGTCGCTCGTCGTCACGCGGGGCCTCCGCGTCAACGTCGAGCGGATGCGCGAGAACCTCGGCCGGCTCGGCGGGCTCCTCCTGTCGGAGGCGGTCATGCTCCGGCTCGGCGAATCGCTTAGCCGCAACGCGGCGCACGACCTCGTGTACGACGCCGCGATGGCCGCGTTCGAGGGCAAGGGGAGCTTCCGCGACCTCCTGCTCGCCGACCCGCGGGCGGCCGCCGCGCTCGACGGGGACGAGCTCGACCGGCTGCTCGACCCGACCGCCTACACGGGCCTCGCCGGCGCGTTCGTGGACCGGGTGGTGCGGGAAGCGCGGAAGCTCGCGGACTAGGCGGACGCACCCGCCGCGGCGGGCTTCGACTCGAGCGGGAACCCGGCGTTGGCCCAGCTGCCGAGCCCGCCCTTCAGGATCCTCACGTTCTTGAATCCGAGCTGTCGCAGGAGGTGCGCCACACGGGCGCTCGTCGCCTCGTCGGGTCAGGTGCAGTAGGCGACGACCGTCCGGCCGAGGTCGACCTCGAATGAGATCCCGCTCTGGAGCTGGGTCGCCGTGACGTGGCGCGATCCCGGAATCCTCACGGGGCTCTTCGCGTAGGCGCCCTCGTCGCGCACGTCGAGGATCGTCGGCCGCTCCGCGGCGCTCTCGAGGAGCCGCACGACCTCCGACGGCCGGATCCGGAAGCGGTTGCGGCGCCAGCGCAGCCCGAACATGACGCCGTAGGCGCCGGCGCTCAGCACGATGACCGTGACGGCGACGGTCGCCCACGGGAACGGCTGCGGCGGCGGGTTCTTGGCCTCGGCGGTCATCCGTCGCACGTCGGGGAGCTCGGGCAGGAGACGGTTCGCCTCGGCGAAGTGCCGCTCGGCGCGCGCGTAGTTCCCCGCGAAGAAGTCGCGGAGCCCCGCGTGCCACGCGGCGTTGAAGCGGCTCGTCTCGTCCAGCGGGACCTCGGTGCCCTTGAGGAAGTCGCGGACGGCGGTGGACGGGATCACGAAGTTGAAGCCCTGGACGATGCCGCCCTCGTCGCCCTCGCCCGTCGTGACGAACGTCACCACGCCGAGGACGCCGCCCCCGGACGTCACCGCGGGACCGCCGCTGTTGCCCCATGCGGCGGGCGCGTCGGTCTGGATCACGGGCTGGTTGGCGCGGTCCTGCTTGAAGCCGGAGATCGCGCCGTTCGTCACCGAGGCTTCCATCTTCGCCGACGCGTTCAGGAGCTCGTGGCTCAGCACGACGCCCGGGAAGCCCAGGATGTGGATCTTGTCACCGATCTGCGCGTTCGAGATGTCGGCCAGCGCGAGCGTGGGCATGTCGGCCGCCTCGAGCTTGAGGAGCGCCAGGTCGCGGCCCGACATGTCCTCGCCGGCCACGGGCGGGCTGTACTTGACGACGACCGCGGGGAGGCGGATGCCGTTGGAGAGGATGACGTAGATCGACGGCTCGAGCTTGACCTTCGCCCGCGCGGCGACCGATGCGAGCGCCTGCGGGTCGAGCTCGCCGCACGCCTCGCGCGCGGCCCGCCGCGCGAGCTGCTCCTCGGACGTCCGGCGCGGCTTGTGGGCGGACGACACGACGTGAGCGTTCGTGAGCATCCAGCCGCTCGGCGCGATGAACCAGCCCGTGCCCGTCTCGCGAAGCGGCTGGGGCGAGACGCGCTTTTCCCCGCCGACGCCACAGCTCACGCTGACCTCGCCCGCGACCTCCGCGATGACCAGGGCGACCGCCGGCTTGGCGCGGAGCAGCGCCTCCTGCAGCGACGGCTCGGCCGCGAGGCCCGGACCGGGTGCCAGCAGCGCAAGGAAGAGGATCGCGAGCGCGCGACGCATCGACGGGATTATAGCGACAAAGCGAAGGCTCCAGGGGTTGCCCCCTGGAGCCTTGGTGATCACGAGTGTTGCGGCTCTTACTTCAGGATCTTGATGGCGGCTTCGGCCTTCGCCTTCGCCTCCGTCATGTTGCCGGCCTTGCACGCGGCCTCGGCCTCGCGGACCAGCTTCGAGGCCTCTACGCCACGCGGCGCCTGGGTGTCCTGACCGCGCGGCGCCTGAACGTCCTGACCACGCGGAGCCTGGGTGTCCTGTTTGCCGCGCGGGGCCTGAACGTCCTGGCCACGCGGAGCCTGGGTGTCTTGACCGCGCGCGCCCGCGAGAGTGCGCGGGGCCTGGACATCCTGTTGCCGCGGCGCCTGGGTGTCCTGGCCGCGGGCGCCGGCCAGCGTGCGCGGAGCCTGCACATTGTCGGTCTTGGCGACCTTCTTGAGCAGGTCCTTCGCCTGAGCGACCTCTCCGGGGCAGGACGCCTGCTGCGCCTCCGCTACCGGCGCCAGCACGCCGAACATCGCGACACTCATGATCACTGCCAGAAATCTCTTCATCGTTCCCCCGTTCCGTCCGGTTTGTTGAAGTGCTCTGCTACCTGACCGCCGCCAGATCCCTTCTGGGTCCTCTCTTCCTCCGACCCCCCTTTCGCCGCGCAGTATTCGGTCGAACCTGAGTCTGGGAAGTCTCGAGGCTTAGACTGAGCAAGGCCACTGCCAACGCATCGTCGATTCGGAACGGTACTGATATCAGCAGGTTAGATACGCCAAGCCCCTTGAGGCGGCGGCGATGTGCCCGAGGCCAGACCCGCGGTCGGTCTGGCATTCTGCCCGTCATGCGATCACCCCTGTGGTACGCTCGCTGGCGCTTATGCGCTCTCTGGCGCGACACGCGCCTGTGTTGCTTCTCCTTCTCATGGTGACGAGCGCGTGCAGCATCACGAGCCCGGGGAAGCCGACGGCTCAGGCGACAGCCCCGACCTCACCGCCGACCCTCAGGGTTCTGACCAACGGTGTGCGCGTCCTGGTCCAGGAGTTCGAATCGAGCGAAGTGGTCGCCCTCCAGTTGTGGGTCGGCGCGGGCGGCCGCGACGAGGCGCCCGCGGAGCTCGGGCTCGCTCACTACCTCGAGCACATGCTGTTCAAGGGCACCACGCTGCGAGTCCCGGGCTTCATCGAGCGCGAGGTGGAGGGTGTGGGCGGCGGGATCAACGCGGGCACGTCGCTCGACTTCACCTACTACCACACCGTGCTCCCCGCGTCGCGTGCCGCGGCGGGCGTCGAGCTGCTCGCCGACATCAGCGTGAACTCGACGCTCGATCCGACCGCGCTCGAGCTCGAGAAGCGTGTCGTGCTGGAGGAGATGCGGCTCGGAGAGGACAACCCGCGGCAGTTCATGTTCCGCCGGCTCTACGAGGTGCTGTTCGAGGGCCACCCCTATGGCCGCCCGACGATCGGCACGCCCGAGCTCGTGCGCGGTCTGACGCGCGACACGCTCATGGCCTTCTACCGCCACCATTACGTGCCCGAGGCGTTCGTGCTGGTCGTCGTCGGCCCGGTGAAGACTGGGGACGTCGTCGCGGTCGCCCAGCGGACGTTCGGCCGGCTGCCGCGGAGCGGGTTCCAGCGCCTGCCCCTTCCGGCGCCCGCGGCGCTCCGCGCGAAGCGCCTCGACGTCGAGCGCCCGGGCGCGCAGGCCTACCTCGGCCTCGGCTGGATCGGCCCCAAGCTCGATCACGCCGACACGCCCGCCGTGGACCTGCTGGTCTCCATCGTCGGCGAGTCGGGCTCGTCTCGGCTCACGCAGTCGCTCCGCGAGCGGCTGGCCCTCGTGAGCTCGATCGACGCGCGCTACACCGCGCTCGCGGCCGCAGGAGTCATCTCGGTGACGGCCCAGCTCGACCCGGCCAACCTGGCGCGCGCCGAAGCGGAAGTCCTCGGCGAGATCCGGCGGCTGCGGGAGAGGGGAGTGTCACCCGAGGAGCTCCGGCGCGCCATCACCGCGGCCGAGGCGAGCCACGCGTTTTCCGTCGAGACCGCCGAGGGGCGGGCGCGGGCCTACGGTCGGGCCGAGACGACCTGGAGCCTCGACGAAGAGCTCGCGTACGTGGATCGGCTCCGCTCGGTGACGCCCGAGCAGATCCGCGCGGCAGCGCGCCGCTACCTCGATCCCGAGCGCTACGGCCGTCTGGCCTTCGTCCCACCGGGGAAATGAACATGCCGCCGGTGCTCGCCGCGTGCGCGCTCTCGGCGCTCGTGCTGGTGGTGGCACCCGCCGCCACGGCGGCGCCGTCGGTGTCGCGGCACGTCCTCGAGGACGGGCTGACGGTCCTGGTGCGCGAGAATTCCGCCGCCCCCGTCGTCGCCGTCTCGCTCCAGGTGCGCGCGGGCTCGCGGTTCGAGACCGCGGAGCAGGCGGGTATCACGAACTTCCTGCTCCGGACCATGATCCGCGGGACGCGGAAGCGCTCGGCGGTCCAGCTCGCCGAGGCCGCCGAAGGGCTCGGGGGCAGCCTCGAGGCGTCGGGCGAGGTCGAGGCCGCCGAGCTCCGCGCTCAGGCGCTCTCGCGGAACTGGGAAGCGCTGCTCGACCTCGTCGCCGAGGTGGTGCGGGAGCCGGCCTTCCCGCCGGAGGAGATCGAGCGTGAACGCCGCCTCCTGCTGAGCCAGCTCCAGACGCGCGCGGACACGCCGTTCCCTTTGAGCTTCGACACCCTGCTGCGCGACCTGTACGCGGGCCACCCGTACGGCTGGCCCAGCCTCGGCATCCGGGCGAGCGTGGAGCGGCTCCAGCGCGAGGCGCTCCTCGCGCACTACCGCGAGGCCTTCCGGCCCGAGCGCGTGGTCCTCGCCGTGAGCGGCCTGGTGCCGCGCGAGCGCGTCGTCAAGGTCGCCGAGCGCCTGTTCGGCGGGCTTCCGCGCTCGGGTGCCCCGACGGTCGAGCCGCCGCCCGTGCCGGCCGCGGCGGGCGGGCGACGCGTCCTCGAGCGGCCCGCGCAGCAAGCGCAGGTCCTGGTCGGCTATCTCGGCCCGGGCCTCCGAGACCCGGACTATCCCGCGGTCCGCGTGCTCGCCACGGTGCTCGGGGGCGGCATGTCCGGGCGGCTCTTCGTCGAGATCCGGGACAAGCGCGGGCTCGCGTACTCGCTCGGAGTCCTCACGCCGTACCGGACGGGGGCCGCGTTCTTCGTCGCCTACCTGGGAACCGCGCGCCCGAACGCCGCGGCGGCCGAGGCGGCGGTCCTCCAGGAGATCGAACGGATCCGCACCGCGCCCGTGACCCCGGAAGAGCTCGCGCGGGCGAAGGCGTACCTGCTCGGGCGCCTCGCGCTCGATCGGCGGACGAACGCGCGCCAGGCGTGGTACCTCGCGTTCTTCGAGGCGACCGGCGCGGGATGGGACTTCCCCGAGCGATACGCGAAGGCGGTCGAGGCGGTGACCGCGGCGGACCTGGCGGCGGTCGCGGGCCGCTACCTCGTCCGGCCGACCATCGTCGTCCTGACACCCCCGGAGCGCTGATGCTGCCGCTCAAGGACGACGTGCCGAGC
>DATFVL010000199.1 GCA_035260325.1 Candidatus Methylomirabilota bacterium
CGACATTCAGACGTATCCTTCTAGGGACGGACACCGATGGCGGTCGAGGTGGCGGCGGCACGACGACTCTTCACCCGTGAGGAGTACCACCGGATGGGCGAGGTGGGCATCCTCAAGCCGACCGACCGTGTCGAGCTGATCCGGGGCGAGATCGTCACGATGTCGCCCATCGGCCGGCGGCACTACGCATTCGTCAATAACTTGACCCAGCTCCTGGTCCCGCGCCTGGCCGGTCGCGCCATCGTGGCGGTCCAGGGCCCGATCGTCCTCGCCGACGACACCGAGCCCGAGCCCGACCTCGCGATCATCCGTCGCCGCCCGGTGCCGTACAAGGAGCGCGAGGCCTTCGCGGACGACGCGCTCCTGCTGATCGAGGTGGCCGAGAGCTCACTGGCCTACGACCGGTCGACCAAGCTCCGACTCTACGCCGCGGCGGGGATTCCCGAGTACTGGGTGGTCGACTGTGCCGCTGAGAGTATCGAGGTTCACCGCACGCCCGACGCCGGTGGCTATCGCGACGCGAGCCGCGTGACCGGTGCCGCGACCGTCTCGCTTCAAGCATTTCCCGACGTCGCGCTGACGCTCGCCGAGGTCTTCGCCTGATGAAGAAGCTGCTGATCGTCGTCGGGGCGCTGCTCGCCTGCGTGGCGGTGGCGGTCGTCACGCTGAGCATCGTGGGGCTCGATCCCAAGGACCGCCGGCCCGGGCTCTGGCTCACGGGCGAGCTCGTCACCAAGCCCGTCACCGACTGGTCCTTCACCGACAAGTACCCGACGATCTTCGTCCAGACCCGGGCCTGGTACGGGCTGCCGCACTCGGTGACCACGTCGTGCACCGCGCACAACGGTGCGCTCTACCTCACGTCCGTGTATCGTCCGGGCGGACAGTTCCCCCGCGACCGCCTGTGGAACCAGAACATCGTCCGTGATCCGCACGTCCGCCTGAAGGTCGGCGCGCAGGTCTTCAATCGAACCGCCGTCCTCGTCACGGACCCGGCCGAGAAGGACGCCGTGCTCGAGACCAAGGCGAAGAAGTACCCGCGGCAACGCGTGTCCGACAAGCGCCTCGTGTACGTGTTTCGCGTTCAGCCAGGCTGACATCGCCTCCGGTCTCCGCGGAGCTGACATCGCTCTCGACGACATGATCCGGGAGAGCGTCCGGCCGTGAAGGCGCGCTGGCGCCTCCTGCCCTGGCTGATCACGGCCGCCTGCTTCGCGTATCTCTACGTGCGCCTCGACCGGGCCGCCGCGGCCGAGGGGCAGCGGCTCCTCCCGTACCTCGCCGCGATCTTCGAGCACGTCGCCTGGTCGCGCTGGCTCATGCTGATGGTCCCCTACTGCGCGCTCTTTCTGCTCGTCGACAGCCTCGTCGCATGGCGGGTGATCGGCTGGTTCAACGCGCGGCTACGCTATCGCGACGTGCTGCCCATCCGCGCCAGCGCCTACATCCTCTCCATCGTCAACGAGCAGGTCAGCAAGGGCGCCATCGCGCTCTACCTGAGCCGGCGCCACGGCATTCCCGCGTGGGAGGTCGGCTCGAGCATGCTCTTCATCATGTTCTGCGAATACTATTACCTGCTCGGCTGGGCGACGGTCGGCGTGCTCCTCCAGTGGGAGCGCTTTCCGACGGTCTTCCACGCGATCCCCTGGATCGCGCTGGGCTCCACGGCGGTCTTCGTGGTCGTCCACCTCTTCTTCCGCGGGACGATCGGCGCCGGGCTCGCCGTGCGCGAGCGTCCGCTCTTCCGCGCGTTCCGGAGGGCGAAGCTCCGGCACTACGCCGCCGTGCTGGCGCTGCGGTCCCCCGCCATGCTGGGAGCCATCTTCGTCTACGCGCTGGCGCTCAGACTCTTCGGCGTGAGCGTCGGCGTCGTCGAGATGCTCGGCTACCTGCCCGTGATCTTCTTCGGCGCGGCCATGCCCGGGCCGATGCACTCGGTGGCCATCGTCCTGTGGGTCGTGCTCTTTCCCGATCGGCCGGGCGAGATGACCACCTTCGGCTTCGTCCAGCACAACTTCTTCGTCCTGTTCAACGCCGCGGTCGGTCTCCTCTTTCTCCGGCGAGCGACCCGGGAGCTTTTCGCGACGGCCTGGTGACCGCCCACAGGCGCCAGGCCATCGAGAGCACCGTGCTCACGACGAGCAGCCAGACGAGCACGGTGACCGCGGGCTGGAGAGCGGGGAGCCCGGCCCGGACGAGAATATCGCCGCCGAGCGGCGCGAAGTAGAGGATGCCGTTGTAGCGTCCGAGCCGGCTCGTGCGAAGCCCGCTCCCGCGATGCGCCCAGGACGAGTCGACGACGTACTGCGCGAAGGCCGCCACGACGAGGATCGGCAGGATCCAGGGAAACGCGCCCCGGACCGCGCCCGCCGCGAGGCCGCTGGTGACGAAGAAGCAGTCGGCCGCGTGGTCGAACGCTCCACCGGAGGCGGTGGCGGCGCCCCGGCGGCGCGCGACGGGCCCGTCGAGCAGATCCGTCGCGATGGCCGCGGCG
>DATFVL010000200.1 GCA_035260325.1 Candidatus Methylomirabilota bacterium
CGAGGCCGAGGCGAACCTCCCGGTGGTGCTCCCGCGCGACGTGCAGCTCTCGGGCAAGGGCGGCTCGCCGCTCGCCGACGTGGCCCACTTCGTGAACGCGCGGTGCCCGAAGTGCGGCGGCCCCGCGCGCCGCGAGACCGACACCATGGACACGTTCGTGGAGTCGTCGTGGTACTTCCTCCGGTACTGCTCGCCGCACTACGAGGGCGGCATGTTCGAGCGCCGCGCGGCCGAGTACTGGATGCCGGTCGACCAGTACATCGGCGGCATCGAGCACGCCGTGCTCCACCTCCTCTACGCGCGCTTCTACACGAAGGTCCTCCGCGACCTCGCCCTTGTGAAGGTGGACGAGCCCTTCACCGCGGTCCTCACGCAGGGCATGGTCATCAAGGACGGGGCCAAGATGTCGAAGTCCAAGGGCAACGTCGTGGACCCGGACGAGCTCATCCACACGTATGGCGCCGACACCGCGCGACTCTTCTCGCTCTTCGCGGCGCCGCCCGAGAAGGACCTCGAGTGGAACGAGCACGGCGTCGAGGGCGCCTCGCGCTTCCTCAACCGCGTCTGGCGCTTCGTGCTCGCGCACATTGATGAGCTCGGTCGAGCGCCGTCGGAGACGGTGACTGCCCACGCGCGAACCGGGGGGGCGGTCGGGGGGGGCGTCTCGCCCCACCCGACGTCGGATATCGGCCGGGCGTTCCGGCGGACGATCCACGAGACGATCCAGCGCGTCACCGACGACATCGAGCACGGCTTCCACCTCAACACCGCGATCAGCGCGGTCATGGAGCTCGTGAACGCGCTGTACGCTTTCGACGCGGCGCCGGCGGACGGGGCGCCCGCCGGCGAGCGGGCGCGGCTCATGCGCGAGGCCATCGAGGCGATCCTGCTCCTCCTCGGCCCCTTCTGCCCGCACGTCGCGGAGGAACTCTGGTCGCAGCTCGGTCACGCGGAGAGCCTCTTCACGCGGGCGTGGCCGCGGGCGGACGCCGCGGCGCTGCGCAAGAAGGACGTCACGGTCGTCGTGCAGGTGGACGGCAGGGTGCGCGGCCGGCTCACCGTGGAGGTGGACGCTGCCGAGGAGCGCGTCCGCGAGCTGGCGCTCGCCGACGAGAAGGTGAGGCCCTGGGTCGCGTCGCGGCGCGTGGAGAAGGTCGTCGTGGTGCCGAACCGCCTGGTCAACATCGTGACCCGCGCGTGAGGCTCCGGACGCTCGCGCTCGTCATTGGGACGCTCACGGGCTGCGGGTACTCCATCCACGGCAACCTGCCCGACCACGTCAGGACGGTGGCCGTGCCCGTCTTCACCAACCGTACCGCCGAGCCGGCGATCGAGAGCTTCCTGACGCAAGCGGTCGTCGAGGCGTTCGCGACGAACGGCCGGCTCCGCGTGGTGACGCCCGTGGAGGCGGACGCCATCCTCGAGGGCGAGGTCGTGGGCTACGAGATCCAGGCGCTCGCCTTCGATCCTCGCGCGTCCATCCGCCAGTACCGGCTCGTCGTCACCATGAACCTCACGTTCCGCGACGTGAGGCGCAACGCGATCCTGTTCGAGCAAGCGCGATTCCAGGAGAAGGCCGACTTCCGCGTGATCGGCGCCGTCTCGCAGACGATCTCGCGTGAGGAGTCGGCCCTGCGGTCGGCCGCCCTGGACATCGCCCGGTCGATCGTGAGCCTCGCGGTGGACCGCTTCTGAGCGCGGCCGGGTGGACTATCCTGGATTCCTCCGGCTCGCCGAACGCGGCGAGCTCCCCGCGGTTCTGCTCCTCCACGGGCCCGACGCCCAGCTCCTGGACGATGCCCTCGAGCTCCTGACCCGCCGCTGCTTCCCCGAGCCCGCCGACGCGGCGCTGGGCCGCGAGGTGCTCGAGGGCGGCGAGACGACCGCCGAGGCGGTGGTGCACGCGGCCTCGACGCTCCCGCTCATGACGGGCCTGCGGCTCGTCGCGGTCCGGCGCGCCCAGGCGTTGGCGGCGAAGCACGCCGACGCGCTCGCCGGCTACGCCCGGAACCCCAATCCGAGCACGCGCCTCCTCCTCCTGGCCGACGAGGGGCTGGGCGCGTCGCGCGACCGGCGCGCCGATCACTGGCTGCTCGGCGCCGTGCCGGCCGCGGCGGTCGTGGAGCTGCCGGCGCGCCAGGGCCGCGAGCTCGCGGCGTGGCTGCGCCAGCGCGCGTCGCTCGAGGGCCTCGAGCTCTCCGACGAGGCCGCGCGGATGCTGGTCGAGTGGATCGGCGACGAAAGCGCGGCGCTGCTCGGCGAGGCGCGCAAGGCGGCGCTCGCCGGCGGCGCCGACAACCGCACGGTCGGCGTCCGGGAGGTGAGCGCGGTCGTCGGCGAGCACCGCGTGGCCGGCGTCTTCGAGCTGACCCGCGCGGTCGAGCGGCGGGACGTGGCCCAGGCGCTCCGCACGCTCGACCGGCTCCTCGCGACCGAGGAGCCGATGCGCGTGCTGGCCGTCCTAACGCGCGACGTGCGTCTGGCGTGGACCGTGCGCGTGTGGCGCGAGCGTGGCCAGCCGCTCGACCAGATCGCGCGGACGCTCCGGCTTCCCCCGGCGGTCGTCGATGCGCTCGCGGCGGGCGGCACGGCGGAGCGCCTCGCGGCCGACCTCAGGCGCTGCTGGGAGGTCGAGCGGCGGGTGAAGTCGAGCGGCGAGCCGCGCGCGGAGCTGACGGCCCTGGTCGCCCAGCTGTGTGCGGCGAGGTGAGGCGCCGCGCCCTCGCCTGGGCGGTGCTCGCCGCGCTCACCCTCGGGCCCGCCCGGCCGGGCGTCGCCGCGACGCTCCGGGCCGGCGCGGCGACCGGCGTCTTCAGCGTCCCCGACGGCACGCCGCTCGCGGGCTACGGCGGCCTCCGGCGCCGCCTGCTCTTCCCCGACGTCCTCGACCGCTACCCGCACGCGTTCTGGTTCAAGCCCCACGCCGGCGCGCACGATCCCGTCGGCGCGCGGGCGCTCGTGCTCGAGACGGAGTCGGCGCGCCTCGCGTGGGTCACGGTGGACCTCGTCGCCGTGGACCGGGCGTTCACGCGCGCCGTTGAGCGGCGGCTCGCCGAGGTGGGAGTCCGGCCGGCGACCGTCATCGTGTCGGCCAGCCACACGCACTCGGGGCCCGGGGCTTTCGTCGAGTCGCGGCTGATGGGCTGGCTCGCGGCGGACAGCTTCGACGCCGACGTCCGACGCGGGCTGGTCGACACGGTCGTCGCGGCGGTGCGGAAGGCGGACGCCGCGGCCGTGGAGGCGCGCGTGGCGGCGGCGAGCGTGAGCGTGCCTGGGGTGACGGCGAGCCGCCTCGCGCGCCCGCTGGATCCGGAGCTCGTGACGCTCAAGGTCACGTCGGCGGCCGGCGCGCCGCTCGCGCTCGTCTGGAACTTCGCGATTCACGGCACCGTGCTCGGCGCGCGGAACCTGGCGCTCTCGGGCGACGTGATGGGCGCGGCCTCGCGCGGGCTCGAGCGCGAGCTCGGCGTCCCCGTGCTCTTCGTCAACGGCGCCGTCGGCGACGTGAGCCCGGCGACGCACGGGGACGCGGCGCTGCCGCGGCTGGCGGCCGAGCTGGCCCGCGCCGCGCGCGGGGCGTGGGAGCGGGCCGGCGCCGGCGAGAGCGCCGCGCTCGTCGTCCGCCGCGCGCGCGTGCCGCTGCCGCCACCGCGGCTCCGGCTGCGGAACTGCGTCGGGCGCTTCATGCCGAGGTTCGTCGCCGTGCCGCTCGGCCGCGCGCTGCCCGCCGAGACCGAGGTGACCGCGGTCGCGCTCGGCGGCGCGGCCTGGGTGACCGTGCCGGGCGAGCTCCAGACCGCCCTGGGGCTCGAGGTCAAGCGGGCGGCGCGGCCGCTGTTCGCCCACGTGTTCATCGCCGGCGTCTCGAACGACTACCTCGGCTACTTCGTGACGGCGGAGGACTACGAGCGCCCGGCGTACGTGACCTGCGCGACGCTCTACGGGCCGCGGACCGGCGCATGCCTCGCGCGCACGGCCGCGGACTTGCTCGGGGAGCTCGGCGGCCGGCGGCGGCCCGCGCAGACGCCCGCGCCGTGCGAGGGTTCGCCGAACGCCCGATGAGCGCGGGACGGGGGCCGGGCCTAGGAGGCGGTGGCGAGGCGGCGCGCGAGCGAGGACTTCTTGCGGGCGGCGGTGTTGCGGTGGATGACGCCCTTGGAGACGGCCTTGTCGAGGGCCCGGATCGCCGCGCGGATCACGGCGCTCTGTGCCGTCTCCTCGCGGGCCGCCTTCACGGCCGTGCGGACTCTCGAGCGGATCGCCCGGTTGCGGAGGCGCCGCCGCTCGTTCTGGCGCATGCGCTTCAGCGAGGACTTCGTGTTCGCCACGTCAACGCTCCTTTGATCCCGTCTCGGGGCCGCCGTGCATCATGCCCGAACCGCGGAGTGATTTCAAGGTGAGCGGCACCGAGCGGCAGGTCGTCCGGGCCCTCGGCTCCATCGGCGGCGCGACCCTCGTGTCGCGGGTGACGGGCTTCGCCCGCGACGTGATCGTCGCGCTCACCTTCGGCGCCGGCCCCGTGACCGACGCGTTTTTCGTCGCCTTCCGGATCCCGAACATCCTCCGGCGGCTCCTCGGCGAGGGCGCGCTCTCGACGGCGATGATCCCCGTCTTCAGCGACTACGCGGTGACGCGGCCGCGCCCCGAGCTCCTCCGGATGCTCCGTGCGGTGCTGGCGCTGGCACTGGTCGCGCTCACGGTGACGACCGTGCTCGGCGTCCTGGCGGCGCCGTGGATCCTGCGGGTGATCGCGCCGGGCTTCGCGTCCGACCCCGGGCAGGCGGCGCTCGCGACCCTCCTGACACGCGCGATGTTCCCGTACCTGGTCCTCGTCGGGCTCGCCGCGGTGGCGACCGGCATCCTGTACGCGCAGGGGCGCTTCTTCGCCGGCGCGATCGGCCCCGCGGTCATGAACGTCGGGATGATCGCCGGCGCGCTGCTGCTCGCGACGCGCGTCGAGCCGCCGATCCTCGCGCTGGCGATCGGCGTCCTCGTGGGCGGGCTCGGCCAGCTCCTCGTCCAGATCCCGAGCCTCAGGAGCGCGGGGCTCCTGGTCTCGCCCTCGACGGAGCTCGACCACCCCGCGCTCGGGCGGCTCGTCCGGCTGCTCCTCCCCGCGGTCTTCGGCTTGGCCGCGGTGCAGGTGACCGTGTTCGTGAACACGCTGCTCGCCTCGCTCCTGCGGCCGGGCTCGATCTCCTACCTCTACTACGCCGATCGCGTGATGGAGTTCCCGCTCGGCGTCTTCGGCATCGCGCTCGCGTCGGCGTCCCTGCCGGTGATGGCGCGCCAGGCGGCCGCGGGCGAGACGCAC
Source organism: Candidatus Methylomirabilota bacterium (assembly GCA_035260325.1). Taxonomy (NCBI): domain Bacteria; phylum Methylomirabilota (SeqCode); species Candidatus Methylomirabilota bacterium. The sequence continues at coordinate 5,315 of DATFVL010000200.1, forward strand.
GAGGTCGCCGCGACGCTGAACTTCTCCCTGCGCCTGGCCCTGTTCATCTCGATCCCGGCCTCGGTCGGCCTCGTTCTCCTGCGCGCGCCGATCATCCGTGTCCTCTTCGAGCGCGGGCGCTTCGGACCCGCGGAGAGCGCGGCCACCGCCGACGCGCTCCTGTGGTATGCGGTCGGTCTCGCCGGATTCGGCGCGTCGCGGATCGCCGCGCAGGCGTTCTACGCGCTCGGCCAGCCGGGCACCGCCGTGCGCTGGGGCATCGTGTCGGTGGCGGTGAACGTGCTGGCCGCGCTCGTGCTGATGGGCCCGCTCCAGCACGCGGGGCTCGCCGCCGCGTCGTCGATCGGCGCCTACGTGAACCTCCTGGCGCTTCTCTGGGTGGCTCGCCGGCGCCTCGGCCCGCTCGGCGGCCGGGCGCTCCTGGCGAGCGGCGGCCGGACGCTCGCCGCCTCGGCGACGCTCGCGCTCTGGTGCGTGCTGGCGCTCGTCCTCTGGCCCGCGCGGCCCGGCCTCATGCACGATCTCGCCTGGCTCGCGGGGACGATCGGCGGAGGCGCGGCGCTGTTCTGGGGGGCGAGCGTCGCGCTCGCCATGTCGGAGCGCCGCGCGCTCCTCGACGCGCTTCCGCGCCGCGTGTTTCGCGATTCGCGAGCGCCGTGATAAACTCCTGCGTGGTCACTCTATGACCGACGCGGTGGTTGAGTATCTCGGGTCCCTGCAGACCGAGCAGGGGGCGTCCCGAAATACTCTCGCCGCCTACCGCCGCGACCTCCGGGACTACACGGACTTTCTCCGCGCGCAGCGCCGCGCCCTGCCCGAGACGGGGCCCGACGACGTCGTCGGTTACCTGGAGCGCCTGCAGAAGCGCGGCCTCGGACCCTCGAGCGTCGCGCGCCGGATCTCGGCGCTGCGGGGCTTCTACCGACACCTGCTCCGCGAGGGCGACCTCGCGCGCGATCCGACCGAGCACCTCGAGCTGCCGCGACGCGGGCGCGCGCTCCCGCGCACGCTCTCGCGCGAGACCGCGACGGCCCTCGTCGAGGCGCCGGACGTGAGCCGGCCGCGCGGCGTCCGCGACCGCACGATGCTCGAGCTCCTGTACGCGACGGGCATGCGCGCCTCCGAGTGCCTCGACCTCACGCTCGAGGACGTGCACCTGACCGCTGGGTATCTCGTCTGCACCGGCAAGGGACGGAAGCAGCGGCTCGTGCCGGTGGGCGGCGAGGCGATCCGGTGGGTCACGAGGTACGTGAAGGAGGCGCGCCCGCTCTCGACG
>DATFVL010000201.1 GCA_035260325.1 Candidatus Methylomirabilota bacterium
CGCGCCCGCCGGCATCCGCGCGCCGCTCATCGCCACGTTCCACGCGGCGTGCGTGCGGATCCTCCGCGCGCACATCCGCCACCTCGGCTACTCGCCGCACTTCACGATCTACGACGAGGACGACCGCCTGGCGCTCGTGAAGGAGTGCATGCGGGAGCTGGACCTGACCGACCGGATGTGGACGCCCGCCGCGCTCGTCCACCGGATCAGCGCGGCGAAGAACCAGATGGTCTCGGTGGAGGAGGTCGAGCACGCGGCGCGGGGCCCGCGCGAGGAGAAGATCGGGGAACTCTACCGGTGCTATCAGGCGCGCCTCGCTGCGGCGTCGGCCGTGGACTTCGACGACCTCCTGCTCCTCACGGTGCGGCTCTTCGAGGAGGTGCCCGAGGTCCTCCGCCGGTACCGGGACCTCTGGACCCACGTCCTCGTGGACGAGTACCAGGACACGAACCGCGCCCAGTACCGGATCATCCGCCAGCTCACGGGCGAGCACCGCAACGTGTGCGTCGTGGGCGACGCCGACCAGTCGATTTATCGTTGGCGCGGGGCCGACATCCGGAACATCCTCGACTTCGAGACGGACTATCCCGGCACCCGTGTCATCCGGCTCGAGCAGAACTACCGGTCCACCAAGCGCATCCTGGCGATCGCCGCCGCGGTCATCGACAACAACGTCGCGCGCAAGGAGAAGACGCTCTGGACCGAGAACGCCGAGGGCGAGCGCGCCCAGGTCTACCGCGCCTGGGACGAGCACGAGGAGGCCAACTTCGTCGCGCAGGGGATCCGCGCGGCGCGGAGCGCCGGCACCCCGTGGGACGACGTCGCGGTCTTCTACCGCACGAACGCGCAGTCCCGCGTGCTCGAGGACGCGCTGCGGCGCGGCGGCATCCCGTACGTCATCATCGGGTCGGTGAGGTTCTACGAGCGCAAGGAGATCAAGGACGCGCTCGCGTACCTGCGCCTCGTCGTGAACCCGGCGGACGACGTCGCCTTCCGTCGCGCGGTCCAGGCGCCCGGGCGCGGCATCGGCCGCGCGACGCTCGGGCGCCTCGACGACGTGGCCGCGCGCGAGGGGCGCCCGCTCTCCGCGGTCGCCGCGGCGCCGCCGGCCGACGTCACGGGCAAGCCGCGCCGGGCGCTGGAAGACTTCGCCGCCCTCGTCGCGTCCCTCGCCGCCCGGCGCGCGGGCGCCGCCGTGCCCGCGTTCATCGACGAGGTCCTGACCGCCTCCGGCTACCGCGAGGACCTCCGGCGCGAGCGCTCGTCGGAGGCCGAGGCGCGCCTGGAGAACCTCGAGGAGCTGATCGCGGCGGCCGAGGACCACGCCCGGTCGCAGGACGACCCCACGCTCGAGGGCTTCCTGGACGGCGTCGCCCTCGTCAGCGACGTGGACGAGCTGCCGGACGGGACGCGCGGGGTCACGCTCATGACCCTCCACTCGGCCAAGGGGCTCGAGTTCCCCGTCGTGTTCCTCACGGGCATGGAGGAGGGCGTCTTCCCCCACGCGCGCTCGATGGCCTCGACCGACGAGGTCGAGGAGGAGCGGCGCCTCTGCTACGTCGGCGTCACGCGCGCGAAGGAGCGCCTCGCGATCTCCTACGCGCTCCACCGGCGGATGCACGGCTACGGCCTCGGCGAGCCGTCGCGCTTCCTGCTCGAGATGCCCGAGGAGCACCTGACGCTCCTCGGCGCCGCGGGGCGCGAGCCGCGCCGCGACGCCCCCGTCGAGGAGCCGCAGCTCGACGCGGGCGGCGACGACCTGCCGCTCAAGGTCGGGGCGCGCGTCCGTCACGGCCGTTGGGGGGAGGGGCTCGTCGTCGGCGTCGAGCGGAGCGGGGGCGACACGCTCGTGACCGTGCGCTTCGCCTCGGTGGGCCGCAAGCAGCTCTCGCTCCAGTACGCGCGCCTCGAGGAGATCTGATAGCGCCATGCGGAACGTAGCCACCACGCATCTTGGTCAGGGCACGCCCCGAGTGCCCCCGGCCTCGCGGCCCCCGCTACAATGATCTCCCGCGAGGACGTGCTCCACGTCGCGCGGCTCGCGCGGCTCGAGCTCGACGACGCCGAGCTCGAGAAGATGCGCGCACAGCTCGACTCGATCCTGACCTACATCGACCGGCTCAAGGCGCTCGACGTCACCGGCGTCGAGCCGACGTCCCACGCCGTGCCGCTCGTCAACGTGATGCGCGACGACGAGGTCGTCCCGAGCTTCCCCCAGGACGAGATGCTGCGGAACGCTCCCGACCGCGTCGGCGAGCTGTTCCGGGTCCCGCGGATCATCGAGGACTGAGCGTGGTCGGGATGCCGATCCACGAGCTGACCTCCGCATATCGCCGGGGCGAGACGACGCCGACGGCGGCGACCGAGGCCTACCTCGCGCGGATCGCGAAGCTCGACGGCGAGCTCGGGGCCTATCTCACGGTCACGCGCGAGCACGCCCTGCGGGCCGCCGCCGACGCGGACGCGCGCTACCGGGCGGGGACGCCGCTCGGCCCGCTCGACGGTGCGCCGCTCGCCTACAAGGACGTGCTCTGCACGCGCGGCGTGACGACCACCTGCGGCTCCCGGATGCTCGAGCGCTTCGTGCCGCCCTACGACGCGACCGTCATCGCGCGCCTGGCGGCCGCGGGCGCGGTGATGCTCGGCAAGGGCAACATGGACGAGTTCGCGATGGGCTCCTCCACCGAGCACTCGGCCTTCAAGCCGACCCGCAACCCCTGGGACCTCGCGCGCGTCCCCGGCGGCTCGTCCGGCGGTCCCGCCGCCGCCGTCGCCGCGGGCCTCGCCGCGGGCGGGCTCGGCACCGACACGGGCGGCTCGATCCGCCAGCCCGCCGCCTTCTGCGGCGTCGTCGGGCTCAAGCCGACCTACGGGCGCGTCTCGCGCTACGGGCTCGTCGCGTTCGGCTCCTCGCTCGACCACATCGGCCCGTTCGCGCGAGACGTCACCGACGCGGCGCTCCTGCTCCGGGCGATCGCGGGCGCGGACCCGCGCGACTCGACGTGTCTCCCCGCGCCCGTGCCCGACTACGCCGCGGGGCTGCCGCAGGGCCTGACGGGACTGCGGCTCGGGCTCCCCGACGAGTACTTCATCGACGGCATGGACCCCGAGATCGAGCGCGCCGTCCGCGCCGCGGTGGACGTGGTGCGGGGGCTCGGCGCCACGGTCGAGCGCGTCTCGCTCCCGGCGACGCCCCACGCGCTCGCGACCTACTACGTCATCGCCCCCGCGGAGGCCTCGTCGAACCTCGCGCGCTACGACGGCGTGAAGTACGGCCTGCGCGTTCCGGGGGCGCGGGACCTCGTCGAGATGTCGAGCCGCACGCGCGCGGCGGGCTTCGGCGCCGAGGTCAAGCGCCGGATCATGCTCGGCACCTACGTGCTGTCGGCCGGCTACCACGAGGCCTACTACGGGCGCGCCCAGAAGGTGCGGACGCTCGTGCGCCGCGACTTCGACGCCGCGTTCGGCCGTGTGGACCTGATCGTCGCGCCCATGACGCCGAACGTCGCCTTCAAGCACGGGGAGAAGGAGGACCCCCTCGCGATGTACCTGAACGACGTCTTCGCCGTCCCGGCGGACATGACGGGGCTCCCCGCGATCTCGGTGCCGTGCGGGTTCAGCGTGCAGGGGCTGCCGATCGGGCTCCAGTTCATCGGCAAGGCGCTCGACGAGGCCGGCGTCCTGCGCGCCGCGTACGCCTACGAGCAGGCGACGCCGTGGCACACGCGGAAGCCGGCCCTGCCATGAGTACGATGACGAAGCCGAGCTACGAGGTCGTCATCGGGCTCGAGGTCCACGCCCAGCTCCTGACGCGCTCGAAGATGTTCTGCGGCTGCGCCGCGACGTTCGGCGCCGCGCCCAACAGCCAGACGTGCCCGGTGTGCCAGGGGATGCCCGGCGTCCTGCCCGTGGTGAACCGCCGGGCCGTCGAGTTCGGCATCAAGACGGCGCTCGCCTTCGACTGCCGCGTGAACCCGGCGTGCCGGTTCGCGCGGAAGCATTATTACTACCCGGACATGCCGAAGAACTACCAGATCAGCCAATATGAAGAACCGCTCGCCGAAGATGGCTTACTCGAAATCGAAGTCGACGGCACGTCTCGCACCATCGGGATCCAGCGCCTGCACCTCGAGGAGGACGTCGGCAAGCTCCTCCACGAGGGGACGCTGGAGACGGCGCAGGCGAGCCTCGTGGACTACAACCGCTCGGGCGTGCCGCTCATGGAAACGGTCTCGAAGCCCGACCTCCGCTCGCCCGGGGAGGCGGCGGCGTACCTCCGCGCCTTCCGCGCCGTGCTCGTGTACCTCGGCGTCTGCGACGGCAACATGGAGGAGGGCTCGCTCCGCTGCGACGCGAACGTCTCGCTGCGGCCGCGCGGCGCGGCGGAGCTCGGCACGAAGGTCGAGATCAAGAACATGAACTCGTTCCGGAACGTGCAGCGGGCGCTGGAGTTCGAGGTGGAGCGGCAGGCCAAGGCGCTCGGCGCGGGCGAGCGGATCGTGCAGGAGACGCGCCTCTGGGACGCCGAGCGTGGCTACACGCGCTCGATGCGCTCGAAGGAGTTCGCGCACGACTACCGCTATTTCCCCGAGCCGGACCTGGTGCCACTCGAGATCTCCCGCGCGTGGGTGGACGCGATCCGCGCGGGGCTGCCCGAGCTGCCACGCGCGCGGCGACAGCGCTTCGTGACCCAGTACGGCCTACCCCCGTACGACGCCGGTGTGCTGACTCAGGCTCGGGCGCTGGCCGAGTATCACGAACAGGCGACCGCCGCACTGAAGCGGGCGGCGCCCTCGTTGACGCTCAGCCAAGCGGCCAAGAGCACGTCCAACTGGATCATGTCCGAGCTCCTCCATGTGCTGCCGGCAGATGACGAAGCGGCTATCCGCGAAGCCAAAATCACGCCGTCGCGGCTGGCCGGCCTGCTGAAGCTCATCGAGAACGGGACGATCAGCGGCAAGATCGCCAAGGACGTCTTCCAGAAGATGTTCGCGTCGGGCGAGGACGCCCAGGCGATCGTCGCCCGCGAAGGGCTCGTGCAAGTGGCCGACGAGTCGGCGCTCGCGGCGGTCATCGACCAGGTCATCGCGGAGAACCCGAAGGCGCTCGAGGACTACAGAAAGGGCAAGACGGCCGCCAAGGGCGCGTTCGTGGGCCAGATCATGAAGGCCACCCAGGGGAAGGCCAACCCCGCCATGGTCAATCGCCTGCTCGAGGAGAAGCTCTCTAAAATCTGACGCGGGCCGCTATAATCGAAGTGCCCGCCATGATTGAGCTTCATCGCGTATCGAAGGTGTTCTCGGTCGGGCCCGTGAAGGTCCCAGCGCTGACCGACGTCTCCCTGCGGATCGGCAAAGGGGAGTTCGCCGTGCTCACCGGCGCGTCGGGGGCGGGGAAGACGACGCTCCTCCGCCTGCTCTACCGCGACGACCTCCCGAGCGAGGGCGAGGTCGAGGTCCTCGGGTACGACGTCGGCGCGCTCCGCCGCTCGCAGGTCGCGGCCCTGCGCCGCTCGATCGGCGTCGTCTTCCAGGACGCGAAGCTCCTGCCCGCGCGCACCGTCTACGAGAACGTGGCCTTCGTCCTGCGCGTCCTCGGCACGCCCCGGCGCGAGATCACCCCGCGCGTCTTCGACGCCCTCCGCACCGTCGGCATCTCGGCCCGCGCCCAGGCCTATCCCGCCCAGCTCTCGCAGGGGGAAGCTCAGCGCGCGTCCCTGGCCAGGGCGATCGTCAGGAAGCCCGCGTTGCTCCTCGCCGACGAGCCGACGGGGAACCTCGACGACGCGATGCAGGCCGAGATCATCGACGTGATCAAGGCCATCCAGGCGGTCGGGACGACCGTGGTCCTCGCCACCCACCAGGCGCGGCTCGTCCAGATGCTGCGCCGCCGCACGATCACGCTCGAGGGCGGCTGCCTCGTGAAGGACGAGGGCTAGGCGTGCTCGGCTTCCTCATCGGCGAGGCCCTCCGCGACCTCCGGCGCGCCGGGCGCGTCGCGGTGAGCGCGATCGTGCTGATCACGCTCTCGCTGGCCGCGCTCGGCGGCTTCTGGCTCCTCTCGTCGAACCTCAAGCGCGCCGTCACGAACTGGCGCGAGCGTGTCCGGATCATCGTCTATCTCAAGCGCGAGCCGGCGCCGAGCGAGGAGGGAGCGCTCCTCGAGCGGGTCCAGCGCGTGCCCGGCGTCGCGGGCGTCGCCTACATCAGCAAGGCGGACGCCCTCAAGTCGCTGAAGCAGGTTCTCGGCAAGGACGCGAGCGTCGTCGCCCAGCTCCCGACGAACCCGCTGCCCGCGTCGCTCGAGGTGACGCCGGCCGCCGAGGGGGCGACGCCCGAGGGCGCGCGCGCCCTGCTCGCGCGGCTCCAGACGCTGCCCGAGGCCGACGAGGTCGCGGGCGGCGTGGGCTGGGTCGAGCGACTCTCGCAGTGGCAGCGCCTCGTGACGACGATCGGCCTCGGGGTCGGCGCCGTCCTCGCGGTCGCCGCGATCCTGACCGTCACGACGGCCACCACGATCATCCTGCACGCGCGCCGGGACGAGATGGAGATCATGCGGCTCGTCGGCGCGCCGGAGGCGACGATCCGGCTGCCGCTCCTGCTCCAGGGGATGCTGCAGGGGCTGCTCGGCGCGCTCCTGGCGCTCGGCGCCCTCGTCCTGGCCCACGAGCTCGTCGCCCCACGCCTCGAGCCGCTCGTCAACATCACGCTGGGCCTCTCGCACCTGCGGTTCCTGCCGCCCACGAGCCTCGCGGCGCTGCTCATCGCCGGCACGGTCTTCGGCGCCCTCGGCGGCTGGCTCGCCCGCGGGAGCCGCGAGCCATGAGCCCCCTGACGGTGCCGGCGCCGCGCCGGGGAGCCCTCCTCGACCACGCTAGCCACCGA
>DATFVL010000202.1 GCA_035260325.1 Candidatus Methylomirabilota bacterium
ACGTCAGCGACGTCACCGGCTTCCCCGAGATGCTGGACGGCCGGGTGAAGACGCTCCACCCGAAGATCCACGGCGGCATCCTCGCCCGCCGCGACGCGCCCACGCATCTCGAGGCGCTCGCGAAGCACGGCATCCCGCCGATCGACCTCGTCGTCGTCGCGCTCTATCCGTTCGAGGCCACGGTGGCCAAGCCGGGCGTGACGCTCGCCGAGGCGATCGAGCAGATCGACGTGGGCGGCCCGGCGATGATCCGGGCCGCGGCCAAGAACCACGCGGGCGTGGGCGTCGTGACGGATCCCGCCCAGTACGCGCTCGTGCTCGACGAGCTCAGGACCCGCGGGGGAGAGCTCTCGGACGCCACGCGCTACCGGCTCGCCCAGGAGGCCTTCAGGCGGACCGCCCAGTACGACGCGGCGATCGCGGCCTATCTCCGCGCGCCGGCGGCGACGGGCGCGGCGCCGGCGGCGTCGGACGAGCTGCCGGCGCGGCTGCGCCTCGACGCCGAGCGGGCGCTCGCCCTCCGCTACGGCGAGAACCCCCACCAGTCGGCCGCCTTCTACACGCCGCTCGACGGCCCGCGCGCGGGGCTTGCGGCGATGCGGCAGCTCCACGGCCCCGAGCTCGGCTACAACAACCTCCTCGACTTCTCGGCGGCCCTCGGCCTCCTCCTCGAGTTCGAGGAGCCCGCGGCCGTCGTCATCAAGCACATGAACCCGTGCGGCGTCGCGCTCGGCGCGAGCCCGGGCGAGGCGATGGCGCGCGCGAAGGCGTGCGACCCGGTCTCGATCTACGGCGGCATCGTCGGCGTCAACCGGACGCTCGACATGGCGGTCGTCCAGGAGCTCGGCGGGATCTTCGTCGAGATCCTCTTCGCCCCCGGCTACGCGCCCGACGCTCTCGAGGAGCTCCGGCGCACGAAGAAGAAGGCGCGGGTCTTCGAGGTGCCGTGCGACCGCGCGAGCCTGCCGCCGCGGGCGGTCGAGTACCGGAGCGTCTGGGGCGGGCTCCTCGCCCAGACGGCGGACCTGACCGACCTGGACCCGGACGCGCTCAAGACGGTCTCGAGACGGCAGCCGACGGCGGCCGAGCTCGCCGCGCTCACCTTCGCCTGGCGCGTCGCCAAGCACGCGAAGTCGAACGCGATCGTCCTCGCCACGCAGGGGCAGGTGGTGGGGGTCGGCGCCGGCCAGATGAACCGCGTGGACTCGGCGCGCCTCGCCGTCATGCGGGCGCAGGAGCTCGGGCTCGAGACGCGCGGCAGCGTCTGCGCCTCCGACGCCTTCTTCCCGTTCCGCGACGGCCTCGACGTGGTCGCGAAGGCGGGCGCGACGGCCGTGATCCATCCGGGCGGCTCGCTCCGTGACGAGGAGGTCGTGCGCGCGGCCGACGAGCACGGCATGGCGATGGTCCTGACGGGCATCCGGCACTTCCGCCACTAGCCGGGGGCGGGCGATGACCAAGCCGCATCCCGAGCGCGTCTACGGCATGCGGGAGCTCACGCGCATCCTCACCCTCACGCCGAAGCGCGCCGGCCAGCTCCGCCGGCTCGACCTCCTGCGCGGCGACTTCGGCTACACCTTCCGCGACCTCCTGGCGCTGCGGGCCGCGAGCGCGCTCCTCGACGCGGGCGCGTCGGTGCGGCAGATCAAGCAGGCGCTGGCCGCGCTCCGCCGTCAGGACCCGGGGCTCGAGCAGCCGCTCGCCGAGCTGCGCCTGGTCCTCGACGGCGAGCGGCTCCTCGCGGAGTCCGACCGCGTGAGGTTCGACCCGCGGAGCGGCCAGCTCGTGCTGGGGCTCGACTCCGGGGGCCTCGAGGCCGCCGCGACGGCGACACTCCGGACAGGACTCGTGAGGCCGCTCGCGCCGCCCGTCGAGCAGGCGGAGACGTGGTTCGAGCGCGCCAGCGAGTGGGACGGCGATCCCGCGCAGTGGGAGGACGCGATCGACGCGTACCGGCGTGTCGTGACGATCGACCCGACCTACGCCGCGGCGTGGAACAACCTCGGGCTCCTGCTCCACCGGATGGGGCGCCACCATCAGGCCGAGGAGGCGTACCGCGCGGCACTCGCGCAGGACCCGCGCTGCTGCGAGGCGGTCTACAATCTCGGCTCCCTGCACGAGGACCGCGGCGCCATCGAGGACGCGATCGAGGACTACAGAACGGCCCTCGACCTCTCGCCGGACTACGCCGACGCCCACTTCAACCTGGCCGGCGCCCTCTCGCGCGCCGGACGCGGCGACGAGGCGGTGCGGCACTGGCAGCGCTACCTCGAACTCGACGCGGGCAGCCCGTGGGCGCGGATCGCGCGGGCGCACCTCGAGCTGGTCGAGCCGCCCGAGAAGGGCGTGTCCGAATGATGGCAGGGCGAGCCGCAGGACGTCGCGGGGCGGGGGCCCCGCCGTCCGAGGCGAGCGAAAGATGAAGATCCTCCTCGTCGGCGGCGGCGGTCGCGAGCACGCGCTCGCGTGGAAGATCGCCCGGAGCCCGCTCGCCACCTCGATCGTCGCCGCGCCCGGCAACCCGGGGATCGCGCGCCACGCGCGGTGCGTGCCGGTGGCGGCCGACGCCGTCGCGGAGTTGGTGGCGCTCGCGATCAGCGAGCGCCCGGACCTGGTCGTCGTCGGGCCCGAGGCGCCGCTCGTCGCGGGGCTCGCCGACCGGCTCGTCGCGGCCGGCCTGGGCGTCTTCGGCCCGAGCGCGCGCGCGGCGGCGATCGAGGGCTCGAAGGCGTTCGCGAAGGACCTGATGGCGCGCCACGGGATCCCGACCGCCCGCTTCGGGACCTTCCAGACGCCCGAGAGCGCGCGGCGATACTGCCGCGAGTTCGGCGCGCCGCTGGTCGTCAAGGCCGACGGTCTCGCCGCCGGCAAGGGCGCGATCGTCTGCCGGACGCTCGCCGAAGCGGACGACGCGGTGGCCGCGTGCATGGAGCGCCAGACCTTCGGCGCGGCCGGCGCCACGGTCGTCGTCGAAGAGTTGCTGACCGGCGAGGAGCTCTCGTACTTCGTTCTCGCGAACGGAGAGGAAGTGCTCCCATTCGGCGCGGCCCAGGACCACAAGACGGTCTTCGACGGCGACCGGGGCCCGAACACGGGCGGCATGGGCGCCTACTCGCCCGTGGCCTCGTTCGGTCCCGAACTCGAGCGGCGCGTGCTGGAGACGATCGTGCGACCGACCATCGCCGCGCTCGGCAAGGAAGGCGCGCCCTACCGCGGCGTCCTCTACGCCGGCCTCATGCTGACCGCCGAGGGGCCGAAGGTCATCGAGTTCAACTGCCGCTTCGGCGATCCCGAGTGTCAGGCGCTGATGCTGCGCGCCCCGGGCGATCTCCTGCCGCTGCTCCTCGCGGCCGCGCGGGGCGAGGCGTGGCCCGAGACGCGGCCGTGGCCCCCCGGCGCCTCGGTCTGCGTGACGGTGGCCTCGGGCGGCTATCCCGGCGGGTACCGGACGGGGATGCCCATCGAGGGCGTCGAGCGGGCCGAGGCGAAGCCCGGGGTGTCGGTCTTCCACTCGGGCACGACGCTCAGCGACGGCCGGCTCGTGACGGCGGGCGGCCGCGTGCTGGGCGTCACGGCGCTCGCCGACGATCTCACCGCGGCGATCGCCGCCGCGTACGCTGGCGTCGCGGAGATCCGCTTCGAGGGAATGCACTACCGCACCGACATCGGGAGGAGGGCGGTGCGAGCCGAAGCGCCGCCGCGGCGGTGAGGCGAGCGGTTCAATGGTTCGAAAGGAGACAGCCGTGAAGGGACCCGCGCGCGTCGGTATCGTGCTCGGCAGCGACTCGGACCTGGAGGTGATGCTCGAGGCGGTGAAGGTCCTCGACGCGCTCGAGGTCGGCAGCGAGGTCGTCGTCGCCTCCGCCCACCGCACGCCCGACCGCACGCGGGAGTACGCGACGACCGCCCACACGCGCGGGATCGGCGTGCTCATCGCCGGCGCGGGAGGCGCCGCGGCGCTCCCCGGCGTCCTCGCCTCGCTCTCGCCGCTGCCGGTGATCGGGGTGCCGCTCGCCGCCACGCCGCTCGGCGGCCTCGACGCGCTCCTCTCGATCGCCCAGATGCCGAAGGGCGTTCCCGTCGCGACGGTGGCGATCGGCGCGTGGGGGGCGGCGAACGCCGGGCTCCTCGCGGCCCAGATCCTCGCGTCCGGCGATCCGGCGCTCGCGAAGCGGGTCGCCGCCTACCGAGACAAGCTCGCCGCCGAGGTGGACGAGCGGGCGCGCCGGGTCGCGGATACGATGAAGCAGCGGGGGACGTGACGGCGCGGCCCACCCGCGTCGTCTCCGTGGACCCGCGGCGGCCCGACGCCGCGGCGCTCGACGATGCGGCGGCGGTCCTGCGCGACGGCGGGCTCGTCGCGTTTCCGACGGAGACCTTCTACGGTCTCGGCGCCCTGGCGCTCGACCGCACCGCCGTCCGGCGGATCTTCGACCTCAAGGGGAGGGCCGAGACGAAGCCACTCCTCGTCCTCGTGGACTCGCTCGCCATGGCCGAGCGCGTCGGCGATGTCGGCCCCGCGGCGCGCGAGCTCGCCGCGCGTCACTGGCCGGGCGCCCTGACGCTGGTCGTCCCGGCGCGCGCGGGCGTGCCGAAGGACGTCACCGCCGGTACGGGGACGATCGGGGTGCGCGTCTCGCCTCATCCGGTGGCGCGCGGTCTGGTGGGGGCCGTCGGCGCGCCGGTCACGGCGCCGAGCGCCAACGCGAGCGGTGCGCCGCCCCCGACCACCGCCGAGGCGGTGCTGGCGTATTTTCGGGACCGGATCGAGCTCGTGCTCGACGGCGGGCCGACCTCGGGCGGCGAGCCCTCGACGGTCCTCGACACGACGACGG
>DATFVL010000203.1 GCA_035260325.1 Candidatus Methylomirabilota bacterium
GAGGGAGAGGTAGACCCGCGGCATCAGCGCCTCCGCACGAGCTCCACCGCGGGCGTGCCGACCAGCCCCGCGAGCGGCGGCGTGAGCTTCCGCACGCGCACCCTGACCTCCTGCGCGGGGAACTCCTTCAGCAGCGCCTCGGCCATGAGCCCGGCGAGCCGCTCGATGAGGTTCACGCGCTGGCTCGTCCCGATCTCGACGAGCCGGCGGGCGACCGCGCCGTAGTCCACCGCGGCGGCGAGGTCGTCGGAGACGGCGGCCGGCTCGAGGTCGAGGGAGAGCTCGGCGTCCACCGAGAACCACGCGCCCACCGCCCGCTCCGCCCGCGTGAGCCCGTGCTGGCCGTAGAAGCGGACGTCCTCGAGCAGGAGCCGGTCGCGCATCACCACTTCACGACGGTGTTCCGGAGGCTCCCGATGCCCTCGATCCGGACCTCGACGCGGTCGCCGGGCTCGAGCGGCCCCACGCCCGGCGGCGTGCCGGTGGCGATCACGTCGCCCGGCAGGAGGGTCATCACCTCCGAGACGCGCGCGACGATCTCCTCGACGGGGAAGATCAGCTCCTTCGTGCTCGACGACTGCCGGAGCCCGCCGTTGACCCACGCCTCGATCGTCACCGCGTTCGGGTCGATGTCGGTCGCGATGCACGGTCCGATCGGGCAGAAGGTGTCGAACGCCTTGGCCCGCGAAGGCATGCCGTCCCGCTGCTGGAGGTCCCGCGCCGTCACGTCGTTGAGGCAGGTGTAGCCGAGCACGTACTCGCGGGCGCGCTCGGCCGGCACGTTGCGGCACCGGCGCTTCATGACGACCGCGAGCTCCGCCTCGTGGTCCACGCGCCGGCTCTGCGGCGGGTAGACGATCGGGTCGTCGGGCCCGACGATCGCGGTCGTCGGCTTCAGGAAGATCCGCGGCTCGTCGGGAAGGGGAAGGTGCATCTCCTTGGCGTGGTCGCGGTAGTTGAGGCCGACCGCGACGATCTTCGACGGCACCACGGGCGCGAGCAGGACCGTCTGCGTGAGCGGGTAGCGGCGGCGCCCGCGGCGAAAGAGGGCGAACGGCGTGCCCGTGTACTCGACGACCGCCCCGCCCTCGAGCGCGCCGTAACGCGTCTTGCCGCCCGCCTTGAAGCGCACGATCTGCATGACGGCGCCCGCTCAGGCGAGGCCGAGGACGTGCTGCATCGAGTAGAGCCCGGGGGGTCGCGCGGCCACCCAGCGGACGGCCCGGAGGGCGCCGCGCGCGTAGACGTCGCGGCTGTGGGCTTTGTGTGTCAGCTCGAGCCGCTCCCCGAGCGCGCCGAACGAGACGGTGTGCTCGCCGGCGACGTCGCCAGAGCGGAGCGAGAGGATGCCGATCTCCTTGCGCGTGCGCTCGCCCGTGAGCCCCTGCCGGCCGTAGACGGCGGCCGTGCCGAGGTCGCGGCCGAGCGCCTCGGCGACCACCTCGGCCATCCGCAGCGCGGTGCCGCTCGGCGCGTCCTTCTTGAAGCGATGGTGGGTCTCGGTGATCTCGACGTCGTAGTCGTCGCCGAGCGCCTTCGCCATCGTCGCCAGGAGCGAGAAGGCGACGTTGACGGCGACCGACATGCTCGGCGCGACGAGGATCGCCGCGTGCTTCGCCAGGTCGGCGATCTCCCGGTTGTGGTCGGGGGAAAAGCCGGTCGTGCCGATCACGGCCCGCGCGCCCGCGCGGGCGACGGCGCGCAGGTGCTCGACCGACGCCTCCGGCACCGAGAACTCGACGAGCACGCGGTCGCGTGCGATCGCGACGCCGGGGTCGGCGCCGACGGCGACGCCCAGGCGGCCCACGCCGGCGACCTCGCCCGCGTCGCTGCCGAGCGCCCGGTGTCCCGGCGCCTCGAGCGCCGCGACCAGGCGCAGCTCGGGGACCTCGCGGAGGCACGCGACGATGCGGCTGCCCATGCGGCCGGCCGCGCCGGCCACGACGACATCGATGGGCATACGGTGACCGCTACTTGATCAGCGCGTACTGCGTGAGGACGGCGCGGAGCTTCTCGCGGTTGGCCTCGCCCATCCGGCACATCGGCAGCCGGAACTCCGGCTCGAGCATCCCGGCCATGGCCATGGCCTCTTTGATCGGGATGGGGTTGGTCTCGAGGAACGCGGCCCGCGCCAGCGGGAACAGCTTGTAGTGGAGCTCGCGCGCGCGCTTCCAGTCACCGTCGAGCGCGGCGTGCACCATCTCCGCGGTCTCGCGCGGCAGGATGTTCGCGATCACGGAGACGACGCCGTGCCCGCCGATCGCGAGGAGCGGCAGCGTGATGTTGTCGTCGCCGGAGAGCACCGCGAAGTCGGGGCCGCACGCGGCGATCACCTGGCTCATCTGGTCGAGCGAGCCCGAGGCCTCCTTCACCCCGGCGACGTTCCGCACGTCGCGGACCAGGCGCTCCAGGGTCCCCGTCTCGACGTTGACGGCCGTCCGGCTCTGGATGTTGTAGACGAGGATCGGGATCGCGACCGACTCGGCGACGGCGCGGAAGTGACGGTAGAGCCCCTCCTGCGTGGGCTTGTTGTAGTAGGGGTTGACGACCAGCGCGCCCGCGGCGCCCGCGCGCTCGGCGTGCTTCGTCAGGTCGATCGCCTCCGCGGTCGAGTTGGAACCGGTCCCGGCGATCACCGGGAGCCGCCCGCGCGCCGCCTCGAGCACCACCTCGACGACCCGCTTGTGCTCGTCGTGGGAGAGCGTCGGCGACTCGCCGGTGGTGCCGCAGGGGATGAGCCCGTCGGTCCCGTGGCTCGCGTGGAGCTCGACCAGCTCGCGCACCTTCGCCTCGTCGACCTTGCCGTTCCGGAAGGGCGTGACCATCGCGACGAACGAACCCCGGAATCTCGCACTCATGGGATCGTCTCCCCCGCCACCAGGTCCTCGTAGGTCTCCCGGCGGCGCACGATCGTGTAACGGTCGCCGTCGACCAGAACCTCGACGGCGCGCGGCCGCGTGTTGTAGTTGGACGCCATCGCGAAGCCGTAGGCGCCGGCGCTCATGACCGCCAGGAGGTCGCCCTCCTCGGTCCGCGCGAGGTCGCGGTCCTTCGCCAGGAAGTCGCCCGACTCGCACACGGGGCCGACCACGTCCACCTTCTCCGCGGGATCGCCGAGACGCGCCTCGTTGACCGGCTGGATCTCGTGATAGGAGTCGTAGAGCGCCGGCCGGATGAGGTCGTTCATGGCGGCGTCGATGACGACGAACTTCTTTTCGCCCGTGTCCTTGCGGTCGACGACGCGCGCGACGAGCACGCCGGCGTTGCCGACGATCGAGCGGCCCGGCTCGAGCAGGACGGTGACGCCGAGCTCCCGGAGGGGCGGCAAGAGCACCGTCGCATACTCGGCGTGACTGGGCGGCGTCTCGGCGCGGTAGCGAATCCCGAGGCCGCCGCCGACGTCGACCAGGCGGACCTCGATCGAGCGCTCGCGGAGCGTCTTCACGAGCGCGGCGATCCGCGCCACGGCGTCGGCGAAGGGCGCGACCTTGGTGAGCTGCGAGCCGATGTGCATGTCCACGCCGACGACCTCGACGCCCTTGAGGCCCGCGGCCTCCGCGTACGCCTCGAGCGCCTGGGCGTGCGGGATGCCGAACTTGGAGGCGCGGAGCCCCGTCGCGATGTACGGGTGGGTCTGCGGGTCCACGTCGGGGTTCACGCGGAGGGCGACCGGCGCGCGAACGCCGAGCTCGCGGGCGACCGCGTCGAGCTTTCGCAGCTCGGAGAGCGACTCGACGTTGAACAGGAGGATGCCGGCCTCGAGGGCCGCGCGCATCTCGTCGCGCGTCTTGCCGACGCTCGAGAAGACGATCTTCTTCGCGGGGACGCCGGCGCGGAGCGCGCGGAACAGCTCGCCGCCCGACACGATGTCGGCGCCGGCCCCCGCCCGGGCGAGGACCCCGAGGACGCCGAGGTTCGAGTTCGCCTTGACCGAGTAGCAGACGACGTGCGGCACCTCGGCGAACGCGCGATCGTACGCCCGGTAGCCCTCGAGCAGCGCCGCCTTCGAGTAGACGTACGCGGGCGTGCCGACCTCGGCGGCCAGCGCGCGCAGCGACACGCGCTCGCAGCAGAGCTCGGAGTGCCGGTAGGCGAATGGATCCATGTAAAGGTTCTTCGTAGCACCCGGCCGGGGTGAAGTCAAGGTACGGTGACCGTCGCCTCGTTCGAGCGCCGGCTCTCGTTGCGGATCGCGGCCGAGTCCTCCGCCGTGACGGCGTAGCGCCAGGCGCCGCGCGGCACGTCGCGGTCGATGAACGTGGCGGCCGGCGCCTGGGTCACGCCGATGCGGACGAACGCCCCGCCCACGGGCGCGCGGTACACCACGTAGCCGCTCACGTCGGTCGTCGGGCTCGCCCTCCACGAGAGGCGCACGGCGCCCTCGGAGGCGATCGCGACGAGGTCCGCAGGCGGCGCGGGCGGCGTTACCTTCCGCGGCGTCACGGCGACGCGCGGCGAGAGCGCGCCGAGGACCGTGGTGCCGGCCTCGGTCCGCACCGCGCGCACCGCGTAGTAGTAGGTCCGGTCGTTCTCGAGGTCGCGGTCGGTGAACGCGAGCGTCCCCTCGGCCGTGCGCCCCGCGGCGCCCAGGGGCGCGTCGGGGGCCGGCGCCCGCAGCACCTCGTACGCGAGCGGGCCGGGGACGGCGCTGCCGTCGCTCAGGCGCTCGGGCGGCCGCCAGCCGAGGCGCGCCTCGCGCTCGCCCGGCCGGGCCGCCACGGCCGCGGGCGCCTCGGGCGCGGCGAGGAAGGCGACCGAGACCTGGCGCGACGGCGGGCCGACCCGGCCGAGCGAATCGGCGGTCACGACGACGTAGGCGTAGCGCCGGCCGAGGACGAGCCTCTCGCGGTCGGTGAACACGATACGGTTGCCCTGCAGCGTCGCGGGTTCGGGCGCCGCGAGCCGGATCGTGGCGAGCTCGGCGAAGCCCCTCAGCGCGCCGTCCGAGAGCGGCGGGGCGGCGGGCGCGCCGCGCCCGTCGTCCTCGCGTCGGTAGACGCGCGCGAGCGTGAGGTCGCGGAGCAGCGTGCGGTCGGCGCGGCGCGTCGGGTTGGTCCAGGCGAGCTCGACGGCCGATTCGCGGACGACCGCGGCGAGGTCCGCCACGGCCGCGGGCACGCGCTGCTCGGGCGCGACGGGCGGCCCCTTCTTGCCGCACCCGACGAGGGTGAGCGCCGCGAGGGCGACGAGCGGAAGCGCGCGACGCGCGGTCATGCGCGCGCGACGAGCGCGCGCGCGAGCTGGAGGGCGCGGCGCACCGCGGCCGGCGCCGTCCCGCCGGTGACCGCCCGGGCGCGGAGCGACGCCTCCACCGTGATCGCGTCCTTGACGTCGCCGTCGATCAGCGGCGAGAAGCGGCGCAGCTCGGCGAGCGTGAGGTCCTCGAGCGTCTTCGACTCGTCGAGCGCGTGGCGCACGATCCGCCCGACGAGCGCGTGCGCCTGGCGGAAGGGCAGGCCCTTCCGCACGAGGTAGTCGGCCAGGTCGGTCGCGGTCGCGAAGTCCTCGCCCGCGGCGCGGCGCATCCGGTCCACGCGGAAGGTGAGCGACGCCAGCATGGGCGGCAGGACCGCCACGATCGCCTCGAGCGTGTCCACCGAGTCGAAGAGGGGCTCCTTGTCCTCCTGCATGTCGGAGTTGTAGGCGAGCGGGAGGCCCTTCAGCGCCGTCAGGACCGCGACGAGGTTCCCGTAGAGCCGGCCGCTCTTGCCCCGGATCAGCTCCGCGACGTCGGGGTTCTTCTTCTGCGGCATGAT
Source organism: Candidatus Methylomirabilota bacterium (assembly GCA_035260325.1). NCBI lineage: Bacteria > Methylomirabilota (SeqCode) > Candidatus Methylomirabilota bacterium. Next base: position 5,757 of record DATFVL010000203.1, read on the forward strand.
GGACGAGCCGGTCGCGAAGGCGTCCGCGAACTCGACGAAGCCGAACTCCGCCGTCGCCCAGAGCGTCAGGTCGGCGGCGAGCCGGGACAGGTGCATGCCCGTGATCGCGGCGGCGGCGAGGAACTCGAGGACGTAGTCGCGGTCGCTCACGGCGTCGAGGCTGTTGGGCGACACCGCGGCGAAGCCCAGATCCCTCGCGAGCGCCTCGCGGTCGATCGGGAACGGCGTGCCGGCGAGCGCGGCGGCGCCGAGCGGCAGGACGTCCGCGCGCGCGCCGGCGTCCCTGAAGCGCTCCCGGTCGCGCTGGAGCATGAAGACGTAAGCCAGCAGATGGTGCGCGAGCACGACCGGCTGGGCGCGCTGGAGGTGCGTGTACCCGGGCATGGGCGCGTCCACCGTCTCGGCGGCGCGCGCGAGGAGGGCCTCCTGGACGTGCCGGAGCCCGTCGCCGAGGCGCGCGAGGACGTCCTTGAGGTAGAGGCGCTCGTCGACGGCGACCTGGTCGTTGCGCGAGCGGCCCGTGTGGAGCTTGCCGCCGACCTCGCCGCAGAGCTCCTGAAGCCGGCGCTCGACGTTCGTGTGGATGTCCTCGAGCTCGGGGCGGAAGAGGAAGGTCCCGCTCTCGAGCTCGGCGCGCACCCCCGCCAGGCCCCTCGCGATCGCGTCGTGCTCCGCCGCGGTGAGGAGGCCCGCGCGGGCGAGCGCCTTCGCCCAGGCGACGCTGCCGGCGATGTCCTGGGCCCAGAGCCGCCGGTCGAAGGCGAGCGAGCCGGTGAAGCGCTCGGCGCTCGGATCGGCGCGCTCGGTGAAGCGGCCGCCCCAGAGCTTGCCCGCCACCCGGCCCGCCGGCGGGGCGCCGCGCGGCGCGCGGCCGCGTGCGCGGCGCTTCACCGAAGGAGCGCCGCGATGTCGTCCATGATCCGCCGGGTTACGCGCTCGCGCGCGGACCGCCGCCCGTCGCCGCCGTCCGCCGTGAACCGGCGGGGCGCGCCGAAGCGCACCGCCAGCCGGCTCGGCCGCGGGATGTGGCACGCGCGCCCGACGAGCGCCTCGAACGTGCCCGCGATCCCGGCGGGAACGACCGGCACGCCCGAGCGCAGCGCGAGCAGCGCCACGCCGGGCAGCCCGCGCTCGAGCCGGCCCCGGACGCTGAACGGCCCCTCGGGGAAGATGCCGACCACGCCGCCCGCGGCGAGCCGGCCGAGCGCCCTGCGGAGCGCGCCGACGTCGGGCCGCTCGAGGTTGATCGGGATCGAGCCGATGTGGCGGTGGAAGAACGGGTGGAGCGGCGTCGCGCGCCACACGCGCGGCATCACGATGAACGCGATCGGGCGCGGGGTCGCGAGCTGCAGCACCACGCCGTCCAGGTAGTTGTGGTGGTTCGCCGCGACGATGTACGGCCCGGCGGACGGCAGGTGCTCGAGGCCGTCGACCGCGAAGTCGAAGATGCGCTCGAAGACGCGGCGCGCCGGGCCGCGGAGGACGCGGTGGACGAGCGGCTCCGGCTCGCGGGCGTCGGTCTCGCGGAGCACCCGGTCGAGCGCGGACGAGCGCGGCATGTCGCGGGTTATATCACGGTTCAGCGATCGTGAGCGAGCCGGTACCGGGCGACGGCGGCGTTGTGCTGCGCGACCGTGGTCGAGAAGTAGTGCCGCCGGTCGTTCATCGCGACGAAGTAGAGGTACTTCACGGGCGCGGGATCGAGCGCGGCCCGGATCGCGGGGAGTCCCGGGCTCGCGATCGGCCCGGGCGGGAGCCCGGTGCGCCGGTAGGTGTTGTACGGGCTGTCCGTCGCGAGGTCGGCGCGCGTGAGGGCGCGCCGCTCCTTGCCGACCGCGTACTGCACCGTCGGGTCCGCCTGGAGCGGCATGTCGAGCTTGAGGCGGTTCCAGAACACCGCCGAGATGAGTCGCATCTCGTCGCGCACCACGGCCTCGCGCTCGATGATCGAGGCGAGCGTGAGGAGCTGGTGGACGCCGAGCCCGCGCGCGCGGGCGCGCGCGACGAGGTCGGGGTCGAGCTTGCCGCGCATGCGCTGGACCATGCGCGTCAGCATCTCCTCCGCCGTCATGCCGCGCACGAACTGATAGGTGTCGGGGAAGAGGTAGCCCTCGAGGCTCGGCGCGTCGACGCCGAGCGTCCGGAGGAACGCGGGATCGCGGGCCAGGCGGACGACGTCGGCCGCGCGCGCGAGCTGTGCGGCGTCGAGCGCTCTTGCCAGCTCGGCGACGCTCGCGCCCTCGGGGTGCAGCACCGGGTGCAGCTTGATCCGCCCGTTCTCGAGGAGCCGCAGGACGTCGAGCGTCGTCGCCCCGCGCTCGATCTCGTACTCGCCGGCCTGGAGCCGCCGCGAGCTGCCGCGCGCGAGGCTCAGGAGGACGAACCCGCTCGGGCTCCGGATCACGTCGCCCCGCCAGAGGGTCGTCGCGATCGAGAGGATTCCGGCGTGGGCCGGGACCTGCACGAGGCGCCCGCCGTCCGCCAGCGCGGGGGCGGGGGTGAGCACCTGCCAGCCGAGCCAGACCGCGGCGAACACGGCCGCGACAAGCGCGAGGGCGACGACGCGCAACCGCATGATTCTACTGTATCACCGAAGCTTTGGTATACTGTCAGACCTGGGGCCGGGGCCCCGCAAACTTCCCAGGGGGTTTTCATGCTGGAGCTTCAGCTTCCCGCGCGGCACGACTGGGCTGTCCAGGACAAGACATACGGCAAACTGGGCATCGAGCCCTTCGAGTCGGGCTTCGCCCTGACGATCGGCATCGCGTACCGCCGGGCGCTCCTGTCGGCCATCCACGGCGCTGCCCCCACCTGGGTCAAGATCGAAAACGTGCTCCACGAGTTCTCCCACCTGCCGGGCGTGACCGAAGACACGCTCGACATCATGCTGAACCTCCGGAAGGTGGTCTTCGCGCTGCACGTCAACCGCCCGAAGATCCTCCGCCTGAAGGCGCAGGGCGCGGGCGTGGTCAAGGCCAGCGACTTCGAGAAGGACGCCGACGTGGACATCCTCACGCCGGACGTGCCGCTCGCCACGCTCGACAAGGACGGCGTGCTCGAGATGGAGGTCTGCGTCGAGCGCGGGCGCGGCTACGTGGCCGCCGAGAAGCGCGAGCCCGAGGCGCTGCCGATCAACGCGATCCTCCTCGATGCCGACTTCTCGCCGGTCGAGCGCGTCAACTTCCACGTCGAGCCCGCGGGCGACCGCGAGCGGCTCGTCCTCGAGGTCTGGACGGACGGCAGCGTGGCGCCGACGGACGCGGTCGCCGAGGCCTCCCGGATCCTCGAGGACCACTTCACGCTCCTCGAGCGCTTCCCCGAGTCCGCGCCGCCGGAGGAGACCGCGGAGCGTGCCGAGGCCGGGCCGCGGACCGAGCTGAACGAGAACCTCTTCCGCAACGTGGACGAGCTCGAGCTGTCGGTGCGCGCGTCGAACTGCCTCAAGACCGCGAACATCCGCACGATCGCGGACCTCGTCCAGAAGAGCGAGGCCGAGCTCCTGAAGACCAAGAACTTCGGCAAGAAGTCGCTGAACGAGATCAAGACGATCCTCGGGGAGATGGGGCTCGCGCTCGGCATGCGCCTCGACCCCGAGGAGCTCGAGCGGCTGCGCGCCCAGTACGAGCGCGCGTACGAGACGTAGACTCCGGCTCGCCCTGCCCGGCGCGCGCCGCGCCGGCGCCTCAGACGGTCTGAGGCTCCGTCAGCCGGGTGCGCCGCACGTGCGCGGTGACGTCGCGGACCCGGCCGCCCTCCAGCTCGATCTCCACCTCGTGGTGCTCGACGTCCCAGTGGCCCACCGTCGCGAACCAGCCGAAGGTCCGCCGCCGGTTGGGGACGAGCCGCTGCCCGCGGTAGACGAGGGTGCGCCGGCCCCCCGAGAGCTGCTCGCGCTCCTCGGCGTGCGCGCCGCAGCGCCGCACGACGTCCTCGTAGGTGGTCTCGCCGGGGAGGAGGCCCGCGAGCACGTCGCGCGAGAGGATGGTCCCCGTCTCCCGGGGCGGTGCGGCCGTCCGACGGCCGACCTGCACGCGCGCCCGCGCGACCCGGCCGAGCCGCCGCAGGAGCGCCACCACCAGCGGGCCGGTGACGTTGCCGAGCCCGAGGAAGAGCATCGAGATGAGAACCGGCCGCCACGCGATCCGGCCCGAGAAGTAGGTGAAGCCCACCTTCAGCACCTGCGGCGTGATGCCTTCCGAGGCGGTCAGCGGGATCGACACCACCTCCGTGCCCGCGCGCGCCTGGCTCGGCCGGCGCGTCGCCGACGCCGGCACGACCTCTTCGAGCTTCAGGTGGTCCGCGCCCTCGAAGGTGAGGAGGAGCATCGAGAAGTCGCGGGCCAGCCGCGCGACGTACTCGCGCCGGCCGAAGTACATCGGATAGAGGGTGAGCTGCCCGACGTCGCCGAATCCGAGCGTCGCCTCGTAGCGCTGGCCCCAGAACATCTGTTCCGCCCAGGTGGCCGGTCGCGGCGCGATGAGGTCGCGGACCTCGAACCGGAGGTTCATGAGCCAGTCGGGGCTCGTGAACTTCGGCGTCCACGGGATCCGGATGTACGTCGACGCGCGGTCGCGGTCGAGCCCGGCGCCCTCGCGGAAGAAGGTGACGAACGACGCCTCGCCGACGGGCTGGGCCTGCGTGTTCGTTCCCATGTCGAGACGGTTGCGTGCGAGCACGGGGAGGCGCCCGGCGCGCTTCACCTTGAAGCCCAGGCCCTCGACGAAGGCGGCGAGCGCCGCATCCGCGTGATCCTTCGTTCCGCCCGTGAGCTCCGCCGGCCACAGGAGGTCGAGGTCCTGGGCGACGTCGTCCGGGGTCTTGTTCGGCCGGAGGACGAGGCTCCACGACACGCTCACCGTCGCGGGACCGAGCGACGGCTTCACGGTCGCCGAGACGAAGAGGGGGCCGATCGTGAACTCCGGGCGGGCGCGCGAGCCGAGGAACACCTGGGCGTACGCGGGCGCCGGGAGCGCGCCGGCGAGGAGCAGGAGCAGGACGAGCGGCCGCAACGCCTTCACCCGGCGATCCTAGGTCGGGCGCGAGCTAGAGCGCAACCCGCGTCTTGATGCGCTCGACCGCCTCCTCGGCCTCGGCCCGCCGGCCGAAGGCCGTCAGGCGGAAGTAGCCCTCCCCGCTCGGCCCGAAGCCCGAGCCCGGCGTGCCGACCACGTGCGCCTCGCGGAGGAGCTTGTCGAAGAAGCCCCACGACGAGAGCCCGGGCGGCGTCTTCACCCAGATGTAGGGCGCGTTCCGGGCGCCGTACACGCGGAGCCCCGCAGCCTCGAGGCCCTGCCGGATGAGGCGGGCGTTCTCCATGCGGTAGTCGATCGCGGCCCGCACCTGGTACCGACCCTCGTCGGTGTAGACCGCGGCGGCGGCGCGCTGGATGATGTAGGCGACCCCGTTGAACTTCGTGGACTGCCGCCGGAACCAGAGCGCGTTGAGGCTCACGGGCTTGCCCGCGGCGTCCGTGCCCTGGAGCTCCTTGGGGACGACGGTGAAGGCGCAGCGCGTGCCGGTGAAGCCCGCGGTCTTCGAGAAGCTGCGGAACTCGATCGCCACCTCGCGCGCGCCCTCGACCTCGTAGATCGAGCGCGGGATGTCCGGGTCGCGGACGTAGGCCTCGTACGCGGCGTCGTAGAGGAGCACCGTGCGCTGGCGGCGCGCCCAGTCCACCCAGCGCGCGAGGACCGGCCGCGTGAGCACGGCGCCGGTGGGGTTGTTCGGGAAGCAGAGGTAGACGAGGTCCACCGGCCGGTCGGGCAGCGCGGGCTCGAAGTTGTTCTCGGCGGTGCAGGGCAGGTAGACGACGCG
>DATFVL010000204.1 GCA_035260325.1 Candidatus Methylomirabilota bacterium
CGCACCCGGCGATTGCCCAGGTGGTCGATGTCGTCGGTGTAGCCGCGTCCCTCGCGCAACTCGATCAGGTAGCGGATGATGGCAATGAAGTCGTCCTCGGTGAGGACCGTGTTGTCCTTGGGCACGTTCACCTTGAGCCGCTGGTTGATCTTGTAGCGGCCCACCCGCCCCAGGTCGTAGCGCTTGGGGTGGAAGAACAGGCGCTCGAGCGCCTGGCGCGCGGTCTCCAGGTTCGGCGCCTCGCCCGGCCGCAGCAGGGCGTAGATCTGCTCCAGGGCCTCGGCCTCGGAGTGAGTCGGGTCCTTGAGCAGGGTGTTCTTGATGAGCGGCGACTCACTGCGCCCCGGCGGCAACAGCACGTCGACCTTCGTGACCCCGGCTTTGAGCAGCTTCTTCTTGAGGGCGTCCGACAGCTCGCGCCCGGCTTCGGCCAGCACCTCGCCCGTCTCCGGCTCGGCCACGTCGAACGCCAGGATGTAGGCGCCCAGCCGCTCGCGGGTGGTCGTCGGCTGCGCCTCGTCGCGCAGATCGAGCGCCGTATAGCCCGCGAACACCTTCACCTTGCTGATGCCGGCGCGGCGGAAGGTGTTGAATTTCTCGAGCGTCAGCTCGTCGCCGACCCTCCCGAGCGGCTCGCCCTTCTTGTTCTCCGGATCGGGCACGTCGACCGCGAGCAGGGTGCCCAGCACTTCGCGCTTCTGGGCGCGCCCCTCGAGCTTGCCGGTGATGTCGATGTCCTTCATGGCGTAGAACAGCTTCAGCACGTCGGCGTTGGTGCCGTAGCCGAAGGCCCGGAGCAGGGCCGTGGCCGGGAACTTCTTCTTCTTATCGATGTGGACGTAGACCACGTCGTGGATGTCGATCGTGAACTCGACCCACGAGCCCCGGAAGGGAATGATGCGCGCTGAGAACAGCCGCTGGCCGTTCGGGTGGATGCTCTCTTCGAACACCACGCCGGGGGAGCGGTGCAGCTGCGATACGATCACCCGCTCGGCGCCGTTGATGACGAACGTGCCCAGCGGGGTGAGGATCGGCAGCTCACCGAGATAGACTTCCTTCTCGATGATGTTCTTGGGGCGCTTGGTCTTGGTGGTCTCGCCCACTTCCTCCATCACGACCAGCTGCAGCGTCGCCTTCAGCGGGACCGAGTAGGTCATGTCCCGCTCGATGCACTCCTCCACGGAGTACTTGGCCTCCCCGAGCCCGTACTTCACGAACTCGAGCGAGTAGTTCCCGTTCACGTCCTGGACCGGAAACACGTCCTTGAACACCCGTTCCAGCCCGACGTCGGTGCGCTCGGCGCCCTTGCCGTCCGGCTGCAGGAGTGACTGGAACGCGCGCGTCTGGATATCGAGGAGATGCGGCATCGGCATCCCCTGATCGAGCTTCGCGAACGACAGCACCGGCAGCGTCTTCGTCATGTTCAAACCTCAAGCAAATGCGAAAGGGCCCCCGCCCCCCATCGGAACGCCGACCGGGGGTAGAGCGAGGGGCTCGTACCAGCGAGCAGGAGTGTGGCAAATCCGCGCATGTCGTCGCCCAAAGGAGACCCGAGTGCGGCCGGCGGGCCCGAGTGGCCCGCGGCGTCCGTCCCGGCGTCTACTTCAGTTCGACGGCCGCGCCCTGCGCTTCGAGCTTCTTCTTGATTTCTTCGGCTTCCTGCTTGGACACGCCTTCCTTCACGGTGCCGGGCGCGCCTTCCACCAGGTCCTTGGCCTCCTTCAGGCCCAGGCTGGTGATCGCCCGGATCTCTTTGATGACTTGGATCTTCTTCTCACCGCCGCTCTTCAGGATGACGGTGAACTCGGTCTGCTCTTCAGCCGCAGGCGCCGCCGCGCCGCCCGCCGCGCCGGCGGCGCCGGCCGCGGGTGCTGCCGCCGCGGGCGCGGTGATCGTGACGCCGAACTTCTCCTTGAACGCCTCGATGAGCTCTGCCAGTTCAAACACCGTCATGTTCCCGATGGCTTCGAGGATGTCGCCCTTGCTCAAACTCGTCTGCGTCGCCATAGCCGTGTCTCCCACCCGATTTAAGAAGCGGCGCCCGCGGAGGCTGCGCGCTTGGTCCGGAGCGCCTCGAAGGCACCCACCACGTTCATCAGCAAGCCGTTCAACGCACCGACGAAGCCAGCCAGCGGCGCCTGCAGTGTGCCGCCCACCTGGGCGAGCAGCTCGGTGCGCGACGGCAGGCTGGCGAGCCGTTTCACCTGCTCTGGCGTCACGGCCTTGCCGTCCACCAGGCCCGCCTTGATGGCGGGCTTCGCGAATTCCCTGGCGAAGTCGGCCAGCACCTTCGCCGCCGCG
>DATFVL010000205.1 GCA_035260325.1 Candidatus Methylomirabilota bacterium
GGTGGGGAGCCTGATGACCGCCGCCGCCCGCCAGCGCGGCGTCCAGCTCCTGCCGGTCGACTCCGAGCACAGCGCGATCTTCCAGTGCCTCGTCGGCCACAACCGCGGCGACGTCCACCGGATCCTCCTCACCGCGTCCGGCGGCCCGTTCCGCGAGACGCCGAAGGCCCGGCTGGCGACGGTGACGGTCGAGGACGCGCTCCAGCACCCGACGTGGAAGATGGGCGCCAAGATCACGATCGACTCGGCGACGCTCATGAACAAGGGCCTGGAGATCATCGAGGCGCGCTGGCTCTTCGACCTGGCGCCCGACCGCGTGCACGTCGTGGTCCACCCCCAGTCCATCGTCCACTCGATGGTCGAGTACATCGACGGCTCGGTCATCGCCCAGCTCGGCGTCGCCGACATGGGCGTGCCCATCCTCTACGCGCTGACGTATCCGGAGCGCCGCCCGACGCCGGCCGCGCGGCTCGACCTGACGCGCATCGGCCAGCTGACGTTCTTCGAGCCGGACGCGGACAAGTTCCCCTGCCTGCGCCTCGCAAGGACGGCGCTCGAGCAGGGCGGCGCCGCGCCGGTCGTGCTCAACGCGGCGAACGAGGTCGCCGTGGCGGCCTTCCTCGACCGGCGGATCGGGTTCAACGACATCGCGGACCTCATCGCGCGGGCGCTCGACGAGTCGCGAGCGGGCGCCGTCGGGTCCATCGAGGAGTGCGTGGCGGTGGACGTCGAGGCGCGCGCCCGCGTCCGGGAGGCCGTGGACCGTCGCGACGGGGGGCGGCGCGGATGACCACCCTCGTCTCGTTCGTCGTCGTCGTCGGCGTGCTGATCCTCATCCACGAGCTCGGCCACTTCCTCGTCGCGCGCCTCACCGGCGTCGGCGTGGAGCGCTTCTCGATCGGGTTCGGCCCGGTGCTGCTCCGCTGGCGCGGCAAGGAGACCGAGTACTGCCTGTCGGCGATCCCGATGGGCGGCTACGTGAAGATGCTGGGCGAGGAGAGCCCGCTCGAGGGCGGTCCCACGGTCACCTACGACCCGGCCAAGGCGTTCGCGCTCAAGCCGCTCTGGGTGCGCTTCCTCATCGTCTTTGCCGGGCCGGGGATGAACTTCGTGCTGGCCGCGCTGATCTTCGCCGTCATCCTCGCGACGGTTGGGCGGCCCGTGTGGCCGGCGGTCGTCGGGCGCGTCGCCGAGAGCGGCCCGGCCGCCGCCGCGGGCCTCCGGACCGGCGATCTCGTCACGCGCGTGGACGGGCGCGCAATCTCGAACTGGGAAGACCTCGACCAGGCCATCGCGGACTCGCGGGGCCGCCCGCTCACGCTGAGCGTCGACCGCGGGGGCGAGGCGCGGACGCTCTCCGTGACGCCGCGCAAGACGACGGTGCGCGATCCGATCTTCCGGGACCCGAAGGAGGCCTGGGAGCTCGGTGCGGGGCCGCGGCTCACGCCGCAGATCGGCGCGGTCAATCCCGGCTCGCCGGCCGAGAAGGCGGGCCTGCGGACAGGCGACCTCGTGATCGCCGTCGCGGGCCAGCCGGTCTTCACGCCGGACGAGCTCATGCAGGCGATCCAGAAGCGGGCCGGCCAGACCTTCGACGTGACGCTCGAGCGCGACGGACGGACGCAGACGGTGAGCGTGACGGCGATCTCCGTGCGGGAGAAGGGGCCGGGCGGCCAGGAGACGGACATCGGCCGCATCGGCGTCGGCATCGTCACCAAGGTCGTGCGGTACGAGCCCTACGGTCCCCTCGTCGCCGTCGGCTACGGCTGGGTCAGGACGTGGGACATGACGGTCCTGACGCTGAAGGCGTTCTGGAAGCTCGTCTCGCGGCAGATCGAGTCGTCGAACATCGGCGGTCCGATCCAGATCGCCACCGAGGCCGGCCGCCAGGCGAAGGAGGGGATCGGCCCGCTCATCCTCTTCACCGCCTACATCAGCGTGAACCTGGCCGTGCTCAACCTCCTGCCGGTGCCCATGCTCGACGGCGGTCACCTGTTTTTCTTCCTCATCGAGGCGGTGCTCGGGCGGCCGCTGTCCCTCAAGAAGCGCGAAGCCGCCCAGCAGCTCGGCTTCGTTTTGCTGATGCTCCTGATGGTCTACGCGCTTTACAATGACCTGGTCCGGATCGACGCGTTCAAGATCTTCCGATAGGACGAGGCGATGATGACACGGCGGGAAACGCGGCAGATCGAGCTCGGCGGCGTCAAGGTGGGCGGCGGCGCGCCGATCACCGTGCAGTCCATGACCAAGACCGACACGCGCGACGTCCAGGCGACGCTGCTCGAGATCTGGTCGCTCGAGGCCGCGGGCTGCGACATCGTTCGCTGCGCGGTGCCCGTGCGTGAGGCGGCCGAGAAGCTCGGCGAGATCAAGCGGCAGATCCGCATCCCCCTCGTGGCCGACATCCACTTCAACTACAAGCTCGCGCTGATCGCCCTCGAGCAGGGCGTCGACGGCCTGCGCCTGAACCCCGGTAACATCGGCGGCACGCGATTCGTGCAAGAGGTCGTGAACGTCGCGAAGGACAAGCGGATCCCGATCCGCATCGGCGTCAACGCGGGATCGCTCGAGAAGGACCTGCTCGCGAAGCACAACGGGCCGACCTCGGAGGGGATGGTGGAGTCCGCGCTCCGTCACATCCGCATCCTCGAGGACTGCGGCTACCCCGAGATGAAGGTCTCGCTGAAGGCCTCCGACCCGCGCATGATGATCGAGGCGTACCGGAGGCTCGCCGCGCAGGTCGACTACCCGCTCCACCTCGGCGTCACCGAGGCCGGCACGCCGGGCGTCGGGACGATCAAGTCGGCGGTCGGCCTCGGGGCGCTCCTCTCCGAGGGCATCGGCGACACGATCCGCGTGTCGCTCTCGGCGGACCCGACCGAGGAGGTGCGCGTCGGCATCGACATCCTGAAATCGCTCGGGCTGCGAAAGGGCGGCCTCACGTTCGTGTCCTGCCCCTCGTGCGGCCGCGCCGACGTGGATCTCGTCAAGCTCGCGAAGGAGGTCGAGGACGAGTTCCGCGGCCTGAACGAGGAGATCCACATCGCGGTGATGGGGTGTGAAGTCAACGGTCCGGGCGAGGCGCGCGCGGCGGACATCGGCGTCGCCGGCGGACGCGGGATCGGGCTCATCTTCAAGGGCGGCGAGGTCATCCGCAAGGTGCCCGAGAAGGACATCGTGAAGGCGATGCGCGAGGAGGTCGACACGTTCATCGCCGAGCGCCGGGCCGCGAAGGCCGCGGCGGTCCCGGACTGATGGGCCAGTACCGGACGCACGTCTTCGTGTGCACCGGGGGCGATACCTGTCCGACGCAAGGGAACGTGGAGGAGTTCGTGAAGTACCTCCGCGGCGAGGCGGTCAAGGCCGGCCTCAAGGAGGACATCCGGATCAACAAGGCCGGCTGCTTCTCCCAGTGCGGCCACGGCCCGATGATGGTGTTCTACCCGGAGGACGTCTGGTACTGCGGCGTCCAGGCGGCCGACCTCAAGGAGATCGTCGAGTCGCACATCGTGGGCGGCAAGCCGGTCGAGCGCCTCCGCTACCAGCCGGGCGTCAAGGGAGCCAACAAGAAGAAGGACGCGAAGTAACCGTGCGCCGGTCGAAGTCGCTCGTCCCGACGCTACGGGAAGACCCCGCCGACGCCGAAGCGCAGAGCCACCGCCTCATGCTCCGCGCCGGGCTCGCGCGCCAGCTCGCGGCCGGCATCTTCGTCTACCTCCCGCTCGGCCAGCGCGTCCTCGACAAGGTCAACGCCGTCATCCGCGAGGAGATGGACGCCATCGGCGGTCAGGAGATCACGATGCCCGTGAT
>DATFVL010000206.1 GCA_035260325.1 Candidatus Methylomirabilota bacterium
CCCGCCGGTGGAGAGGAGCTCGATTCCGAGCGCGGCGAGGCCGCGGGCGAAGTCCACGACGCCGGTCTTGTCGTGGACCGAGACGAGCGCGCGCCTGACCCTCATCGCACGATCACCTTGCGGCCGGCGAGCCTCAACCGGCCCTCGGCGAAGAGGCGGACGGCCTCGGGATAGATGCGGTGCTCCACGGCGAGGATGCGGGCCGACAAGGACTCCTCCGTGTCGTCGGGCTGGACGGGCACGCTCGCCTGCAGGGCGATCGGTCCGGTGTCGACGCCCTCGTCGACGAAGTGGACCGTCGCGCCGGCGACCTTGACGCCGTAGTCGAGGGCCTGGCGCTGGGCGTGCAGGCCCGGAAAGGCCGGGAGCAGCGAGGGGTGGATGTTCAGGACGCGGCCGGCGAAGGCGCGGACGAGCTCCGGCGTGAGGATCCGCATGAACCCCGCGAGGCAGACGAGCCCCACGCGGTGCTCCTCGAGCAGCCGGCCGAGGGCCGCGTCGTACGCCGCGCGGTCGCCGAAGTCCTTCGGGTTGAGCCACACCGCCGCGACGCCGTGGGCCCGCGCGCGCTCGAGCGCCTGCGCCCGCTCCTTGTCGGAGACCACGACGACGACGCGCGCCGGGTAGCCCGGGCGCGCCGCGGCGTCGAGGAGCGCCTGGAGGTTCGAGCCGCGCCCCGAGCCGAGCACGCCCACGCGCAGCCGGATGTCCTCGCGCGTCACGCGACGAGCTCCACGCCGCGCGCGCCCGCCACGATCTCGCCGATGGGCAGAACGGTCTCGCCGCCGCCGAGGACCCGCACGACCTCGTCGGCGTGCTTCCGCGCCGTCACCAGCACGTAGCCGATCCCCATGTTGAATGTCCTGAACATCTCCGCGTCGCCGATCCGGCCGCCGCGCTGGATGGCCTCGAACACCGGCGGGATCTTCCACGCGCTCCGCGAGATCCGCGCGCGGCAGCCCTTCGGGAGGACGCGGGGAAGATTGCCCGTGATCCCGCCTCCGGTGACGTGGGCCATGGCCCGCACCGGGAGACGCTTCAGGAGCGCCAGGATCGGCTTCACGTAGATCCGCGTAGGCTCCAGCAGCACGTCGCCCACGCGGCGATCCGTCCCCGGCAGGATCGAGTCGAGCGGGAGCCGGAGCTCGTCGAAGATGACCCGGCGCGCGAGGCTGTAGCCGTTCGCGTGGAGGCCCGACGACTGGAGCCCCAGCACGACGTCGCCCGGCCTGACCGCCGCGCCGTCCACGATCTTCTTCCGCTCGACGATCCCCACCGCGAAGCCCGCCAGATCGTACTCGCCCGGCGCGTAGAACCCCGGCAGCTCGGCGGTCTCACCGCCGATCAGGGCGCAGCCGGCCGCGAGGCACCCCTGCACCACGCCGCTCACGATCGCCTCGACCTGCGCGGGATCGAGCCGCCCCGTGCCGATGTAGTCGAGGAAGTAGAGGGGCTCCGCGCCGTGCACCAGGACGTCGTTGACGCCCATCGCGACGAGGTCGATCCCGACCGTGTCGTGCCGACCGGTCATGAACGCGACCTTGAGCTTCGTGCCGACACCGTCGGTGGACGACACGAGCACGGGCTCCACGAGCCTCGGCGGGACGCGCACGAAGCCGGCGAATCCGCCGATGCCGCCGATGACCTCGCGGCGGAGGGTCTTTCTGGCGAGAGGCGCGATCCGGCGGACCGCGTCGTCGCCGGCATCGATGTCGACGCCGGCCTCGCGGTAGGTGAGCGGTTTCACCTCACTCCATGGGGGGCCGCGACGGGCCCCCCATGCCCCCCGGACGCTCGCTCACGCCCCGGGACACCCGGGGCGCGGCTCGATCGTGCGATCCGCTCACGGGCACTCAGCCTTCGAAGAGCCGGAGCTGGGCCGTCGCCTCGGGCTCGATCCCGACGCGGTAGCCGCCGGTGAAGCACGCGTGGCAGAAGGCGGCCGGGTCGGCGCCCGTGGACTTGAGCATGCCGTCGAGGGAGAGGTAGCCGAGGGAGTCGGCGCCGAGGTAGCGCCGGATCTCCTCGGGCGCGTGGCTCGAGGCGATCAGCTCCTTGCGCGTCGGCGTGTCGATCCCGTAGTAGCAGGGCCACTGGATCGGCGGCGACGAGATGCGCATGTGGACCTCCCGCGCGCCGGCGCCCCGGATCATCTTGACGATCTTCCGGCTCGTCGTGCCGCGCACGATCGAGTCGTCCACGACGACGACACGGCGGCCCTCGAGCATCTCGCGCATCGGGTTGAGCTTGACCTTGACGCCGAAGTGGCGGATCCCCTGCTTGGGCTCGATGAAGGTCCGCCCGACGTAGTGGTTGCGGATCAGCCCCATCTCGTAGGGCGTGGCCGACTCCTCGGAGTAGCCGAGCGCCGCGCTCACCCCGGAGTCGGGCACGGGGATGACGATGTCCGCCACGACCGGGTACTCGCGCGCGAGCTGCCGGCCCATCGCCTTGCGGACGGTGTGCACGTTGCGCCCCCAGAGGATCGAGTCGGGGCGCGCGAAGTAGACGTACTCGAAGACGCACTGGAGGCGCTCGGCGGGCGGGAACGGCCGCACCGACCGGAGACCCGCGTCGGCCACGATCAGGATCTCCCCCGGCTCGACGTCGCGCACCCACTGGGCCTCCATGAGGTCGAGCGCGCACGTCTCCGAGGCGACGATGTGCGCCTCGCCGAGCCTGCCGAGCGTGAGGGGGCGGAAGCCGTACGGGTCGCGGATCGCGTACATGGCGTCGGGGGTCAGGATGAGGAGCGAGTAGGCGCCCGTCACGCGCCGGAGCGCCCACGTGATCTGCGTTTCGAGCGGCCCGGCGGGCGCGCGCGCCAGGAGGTGCAGGATCACCTCGGTGTCCGAGCTCGACTGGAAGATCGCGCCCTCGCGCTCCATGTCGTGACGGAGCGTCTCGGCGTTCGTGAGGTTGCCATTGTGGGCGATCGCGATCGGCCCGCGCGCGGTGTTCGCGGTGATCGGCTGGGCGTTCCGGAGGTTGGAGCTCCCCGACGTCGAGTAGCGCACGTGGCCGATGGCGCGGTGCCCGGGCAGGCGGCGCAGGCGCTCCGGCGAGAAGACGTCGGCCACCCACCCCATCGCCTTCTCGGTGTGGAAGCTGACGCCGTCGGTCGCCGCGATGCCGGCCGACTCCTGGCCGCGGTGCTGGAGCGCGTAGAGGCCGAGGTACGTGACGTTGCCCGCCTCCGGGTGATTCCAGACCCCGAAGAGGCCGCACTCGTCGTGGAATCGGTCGTCGTCACGCCAGGTGACGTTCAAATCCGCTCCTCCACGCGCGGTCGACGCGGTCCACCGCGACGTCGACGATCGTCTTCGTCCCGACGCGGAGGGTGAGCCGCTCGCCCCCCGTCGCCCCGAGCCACCGCCAGGGGATGGCCGATTCCGCCATCAGGCCCTCGAACTCCCGCGCTCGCGCCTCCTCCACGGAGACCACGACGCGCGACGGCCCCTCGCCGAAGAGCACGAGGTCCGCGCGGCCGCCCCCCTCGAGCGTCGCCTCGCAGCCGACCGGCTCGCGCCCCGTCACGCAGCACTCGGCGAGCGCCACGGCGACGCCGCCCTCCGAGCAGTCGTGGGCGGCGGTCACGAGCCCCGCCCTCACCGCCGCCCGCACGGCGCCCTGGATCCGGCGCTCCAGCGGGAGGTCCAGCGGCGCGAGCCGCCCGGCGAGCCGCCGGTGCGCCGTCCACAGGTACTCGCTCCCGCCGAGGCTCACGCGGTCCGGCCCGAGGAGTGCCACGCGGTGTCCGGCGCCCTTGAACCACTGGGTCGCCCGCCGCTCGGCGTCCTCCAGGAGCCCGACCACCCCGATGATCGGCGTCGGCAGGATCGCCTGGCCGCTGGTTTCATTGTAGAAGGAAACGTTGCCGCCCACTACCGGGATCTCGAGCGCGCGGCAGGCGAGGGCGATCCCCTCGATCGCCTCGGCGAACTGCCAGAGGATCTCCGGGCGCTCCGGCGAGCCGAAGTTCATGCAGTCGGTCAGCCCGAGGGGCTCGCCCCCGGCGCAGGAGACGTTGCGCGCCGCCTCGCAGACCGCCAGGGCGGCGCCGACCCGCGGGTCGAGGAACACCTGCCGGCCGTTGCCGTCCGTCGCCAGCGCGAGGGCCCGACGCGTCCCCTTCACGCGCAGCACCGCCGCGTCGGAGCCCGGGAGGACGAGCGTGTTGGTTCCGACCTGCTGGTCGTACTGCCGGCAGGTCCACTCCTTCGACGCGAGCGTCGGCGAGCCGCAGAGCTCGACCAGCGCCGCGGCATAGTCGGCGGGCTCGGGGAGCGTGAACGGATCGAACCGCTCGGCCTCGTCCTGCCAGGCGGGACGCGCGACCGGCTTGGTGTACTTCGGCCCGTCGGCGAGGAGGTCCACCGGCACGTGGGCGACCACCTCGCCGTCGAGGCGCGCGGTCAGCGTGCCGCCGGCCGTCACGCGCCCGATCTCGACCGCGTCGAGCTCCCACTTGGCGAAGATCCGCGTGACCTCCTCCTCACGGCCCCGCGCCGCGACGAGGAGCATCCGCTCCTGCGACTCCGACAGGAGGATCTCGTAGGGCGTCATGGCCGTCTCGCGCTGGGGCACGCGCGCGAGCTCGACGTCCATCCCCGTGCCCGCCCGCGCCGGCATCTCCGACGTGCAGCACGCGAGCCCCGCGGCGCCCATGTCCTGGATGCCCACGACCGCGCCGGTGCCCATGGCCTCGAGGCAGGCCTCGAGCAGGAGCTTCTCGGTGAACGGGTCGCCCACCTGCACCGTCGGCCGGCGCTCCGCGGCCGTCTCGTCGAAGGTCGCGGACGCCATCGTGGCGCCGTGGATCCCGTCGCGCCCGGTCTTGTTGCCGACGTAGAAGACCGGGTTGCCGACCCCCTCGGCCCGGGCGCGGAAGATCCGGTCGGCGCGCACGAGGCCGACGCACATCACGTTGACGAGCGGGTTACCCGCGTACTCGGGCGCGAAGGCGATCTCGCCGCCCACCGTCGGGCAGCCGAAACAGTTCCCGTACCACGAGATCCCCGACACGACGCCCTCGATGAGACGCCGCGTCTTCGGATCGGCCGGATCGCCGAACCGGAGCGAGTCGAGGATGGCGATGGGCCTGGCGCCCATCGTGAAGATGTCGCGGAGGATCCCGCCCACGCCCGTCGCCGCGCCCTGGAAGGGCTCGATGAACGACGGGTGGTTGTGGCTCTCCATCTTGAAGACGACCGCCCAGCCGTCGCCGATGTCGATCGCCCCCGCGTTTTCTCCCGGCCCCTGCAGCACACGCGCGCCCGTGGTCGGCAACCGGGCGAGGAAGACGCGCGAGTGCTTGTAGGCGCAGTGCTCGGACCAGAGCGCCGAGAAGAGGCCGAGCTCGGTGTAGGTGGGCTCGCGGCCGAGCCGCGCCAGGATGCGATCGTACTCGTCGGCGGTGAGGCCGGACTCCCTCGCGAGGTCGAGCGTGACCTTGGGCGAGGCCCCCGTCACCCGGCTACCGCTTGAGGAAGCTGCCGTCCTCGACGAGGCTGCCGAGGAGGCTCTGGAACAGCTGGAGCCCGTCCGTGCCGCCCATCGCCGTCTCGGCCGCGCGCTCGGGATGCGGCATGAGGCCGAGCACGTTACCCTCCAGACTCACGATGCCCGCGATGTTCTCGAGCGAGCCGTTGGGATTCGACGCCCGCGTAACGCGCCCGTCGGCCTCTGCGTAGCGGAAGACCACCTGGTTCCTCGCCCGGAGCTCGCGCAGCGTCTCGGGGTCCGCGTAGTACTTGCCCTCGCCGTGGGAGATCGGCATCGTGAGCACCTGCCCGAGCCTGAGCCCCCGCGTGAACGGCGTCTCGACGTTGTCCACGATGAGGTGGGTGGACTGGCAGCGGTACTGCAGGCACTCGTTGCGCGTGAGCGCCCCCGGCAGGAACCCCGCCTCGCAGAGGATCTGGAAGCCGTTGCACGAGCCGAGGACCGTGCCGCCCCCCGCCACGAACTCGCGGAGCGCCTCGACGACCGGCGAGCGCCCGGCGACGGCGCCCGCGCGGAGATAGTCGCCGTACGAGAACCCGCCCGGCAGGACGACGCAGTCGAGGTCACGGAGGTCGCGCTCCCGGTGCCAGACGTACTTCACCGGCTGGTGCAGGACCTCGGAGATGACGTAGTGGAAGTCGCAGTCGCTCCACGTGCCCGGAAAGACGACCACGCCGAATCTCATCACGCGTTCATCTTACCGAACGGCCCCGCGCGGGGCAAGGTCGTCCGCCATCTCGATCGTGTAGTCCTCCAGGATCGGGTTGGCCAGGAGCTGGCGACACATCTCGCCGACGCGCGCGTGCGCGTCGGCGGCCGACGCGGCGTGGAGCTCGACCTCGATCACCTTCCCGACGCGGAGGTCGCTGAGCTCGGCGAACCCGAGCCCGGCGAGCGCCCGCTTCACCGCCGCGCCCTGGACGTCGAGGATGCCGGGCTTGAGCCTGACGAGGACGCGGACCTTCACGCCTCGACCAACCTCCGGTAGACCTCCTGATAGGCCTCCTCGACGCCGCCGAGGTCGCGCCTGAACCGGTCCTTGTCGAGCTTCTCGCGCGTCTCCCGGTCCCAGAGCCGGCACGTGTCGGGCGAGATCTCGTCGCCGAGGTAGAGCGTCTTCCCCGCCCGCCCGAACTCGAGCTTGAAGTCGACGAGCAGGAGCCCGCGCTTCAGCATGTGGGGCCGCAGCACGGCGTTGATCCGGAGCGCCGTGCGCCGCATCCACGCGAGCTCGGCCGGCGTCGCGAGCCGGAGCATCCGCACGTGGTCGTCGTTCAGCATCGGGTCGCCGAGGGGATCGGACTTGTAGTAGAGCTCGACGATCGGCTGCCGGATCGGCGTGCCCTCCTCGAGCCCGGTCCGCTTGGCGAGGCTCCCGGCCACGATGTTGCGCACGATCGTCTCGATCTTGATGATGTCGAGCCGGCGGCAGAGCATCTCGCGGTCCGAGAGCGTGCCGAGGTAGTGCGTCGGGATCCGCGCCCGCTCGAGCCGCTCGAACATCGCCGCGGACATCCGGTTGTTGACGACGCCCTTGCCGACGATGGTCCCCCGCTTCAGCGCGTTGAAGGCCGTGGCGTCGTCTTTGAAGAACTGGACGACGACGCCCGGCCGGCTGGTCGCGTAGACGATCTTCGCCTTGCCCTCGTAGAGCTTCTCGCGCGTCTCGACGTTCACGTGGGGCCCTCCGGGTGTCAGGGGATCAGTCCCAGGCGCTTGAAGACGGCGTCCACGTTGCGGAGATAGAACGCGGGGTCGAAGCAGCCCTTCAGCTCGTCGGGCCCGAGGTGCGCCGTCACCTCGGGGTCGGCGGCGAGCAGCTCCCCGAAGGGGCGCCGCTCCTTCCAGGCGCGCATCGCGTTGCGCTGGACGATCTCGTACGCGACCTGCCGCGGGAGCCCCGCGTCCGTGAGCTTGAGGAGCACCCGCTGGGAGTAGACGAGCCCGTGGCTCAGCTCGAGGTTCTCCGCCATCCGCGCCGGGTCCACCTCGAGCCCCTCGACGATGAGCGTCGCGAGGTGCAGCAGGTAGTCGAGGACGATCGTCCCGTCGGGCAGGATCACCCGCTCGACCGAGGAGTGGCTGATGTCCCGCTCGTGCCACAGCGCGACGTTCTCGAGCGCGGCCTGCGCGTGCGACCGGACCAGGCGCGCGAGCCCGCAGACGCGCTCGCTGAGCTCCGGGTTCCGCTTGTGGGGCATCGCGCTCGAGCCCTTCTGTTCCTCGCCGAAGGGCTCCTGGGCCTCGAGGACCTCGGTGCGCTGGAGCCCCCGCACCTCGAGCGCGATCTTCTCGAGCGAGGCCGCGGCGATCGCCAGCGTCGCGCAGAACTCCGCGTGGCGGTCGCGCTGGACGATCTGGGTGGACACGGGCGCCGCCTCGAGACCGAGCTCGCGGCACACCTCGGCCTCGAGCTCGGGCTCCACGTGGGCGAAGTTGCCGACGGCGCCCGAGAGCTTGCCCACCGCGATCGCGGCGCGGGCGCGACCCAGGCGCTCGAGATTGCGGCCGGCCTCGGCGTACCAGACCGCGGCCTTGAGGCCGAACGTCGTCGGCTCGGCGTGGACCCCGTGGGTCCGCCCGACCGTGAGCGTGTCCTTGTGACGGAGGGCCAGCGCTGCGAGCGTCTGCCGCAACCGCTCCTGCCCGGCGATCAGCAGGTCGGCCGCGTCACGGAGCTGGAGCGCGGTGGCGGTGTCCCAGACGTCGCTCGTGGTGAGGCCGATGTGGACGAACCGGGAATCGGGGCCGAGCTGCTCCTCGAGGCTCGTCAGGAGCGCGATCATCTCGTGCTTCACGCGCTCCTGGATGGCGAGGATCCGGCCGACGTCGACGCGCGCCTTCTGGCGGATCCGGGCCATCGCGTCCGCGGGGATCCGGCCCCGCCGCGCGTAAGCCTCGCACACCGCCAGCTCCACCCTGAGCCACGCCTGGTACTTGGACTCTTCGCTCCAGAGGCGACCCATCTCCGGGCGGGTGTAGCGGTCGATCACGCTCCCACCTTAGAGCAAAACATGCCGCAGTGGAAGTGCGAGCCGAGCCCGTTCGACGGGCGAGGCGAGCCCTTCAATGACCGGGATCGTGCGAGCCGCGGGGCCCAGGCGAGTTGGGGGGTTGGGGGGGCCATCTCGGCGTGCTGCTGGAACGATCGAGCGTCGAGCTCGATCGCGACCCGAGTTGGGGGGGTTGGGGGGCCATCTCGGGGCCCCCCAACTCAATGCCGCAGCAGCTCGCGCGGGAGGTCGCGGCGATCGAGGGGCCCGAGGGTCGTGAGCGCGAGGCGGTCCTCGTCGAGCAGCTCGGCGATGAGCGCCTGGACCTCCTCGTGGCGGACCCCGTCGATCGCGGCGAGCATCTGGTCCATCGTCAGGAACGACCCGTGGTGCATCTCGTGCTTCGCCAGCCGGTTCATCCGGCTCGACGTGGACTCGAGCGAGAGCATGAGGCTGCCCTTGAGGTGGTCCTTGGCCCGCCTGAGCTCCTCGTCCGTGACGCCGTGCTTCTTGAGGTCGCGGAGCTCCTTCAGCGTGGACTTGAGCAGGGTGAATCCGTCGTTGGAGCTGGAAGCGGATCGCTGGGGCCGCTGGTCTCAGACCGTGGCGACGATCTTCCCGAACTGGCCGTTGGCTTCCATGTAGCGGTGCGCCTCGACGATCTGGTCGAAGGAGAAAACGCGATCGATGATCGGCTTCAGTGCGCCGCTCTCGAAGCCTTTCAGGATGAAGTCGACGGCGGCCTTCTGGCGAACCGGATCGCCGCTGGTCAGCCAGATATTGTGCCCCTTGATGACCGGCATCTTGGCGATCATGTCGAGCACCGGCAGCGGTGTTACCTCGTCGCTGAGCGCGCCATAGATGTACAGGATGCCCTGAAACGACATGGCGGAGATCAGCTTGGGCAGGGTCGGGCCGCCGACCGGATCGAACACCACGCGCGCGCCCTTGCCGTCCGTGATCTTCATCACTGCGGCGACGAGATCCTGTTCCTCGGTGGCGATGACGTGCTTGGCGCCCGCGTCGAGCAGTTGCTGACGCTTGGCGCCGGTGCGGGTAAGCGCGATTGTCGTCGCCCCGACGAGGTTGGCGATCTGGATGGCTGCAAGAGCAACGCTGCTGGACGCGGCGGGGATGATCACCGCGTCTTCCGCCGTCAGCTTGGCGTCCCCGATCAGCGCGCCGTAGGCGGTGACGAACATCATCCAGATGGAGGCCGCCTGCTCGTAGGAGAGCGAAGGCGGGTGCTTCACGATGGCGTAGGAGGGAGCAAGGACGACATCGCCGTACATGCCATATTGATTCATCGAGAAGGACGGGATGGTGTTCACCGCATCGCCAACTGCAACTTCGGTGACGTTCCTGCCGACGGCATCGACGATGCCGACGGCCTCGTAGCCCAGGCGCGCGGGGAATTTGACAGGCTCGATATAGGCATCCTCGCGCCACATCGCTTCGGCACGGTTGAGACCGATCGCCTTCACCCGGATGCGGACCTCGTCGTCTGCAGGCGTAGGGACTTCTATATCCTTGAATTCCAGGACTTCCGGGCCGCCGGCTTTCGCGAATTCGACAATGCGTGACATGATCCTGCTCCTTATGAATATGTCGGGAAGAGACGCCCCGTTGCCTGTATAGATCCATTTCGATCTATGAACGATTCGGATGGGTGCGGCCGGCGTGGAGAGCCTAGGAACTTCAAAAGCCCTTTCGCGGCCGCCAACCCGTGCCTCGTGCCCCCCGCCGCGCGCCACGATCGCAC
The DNA here is from genome assembly GCA_035260325.1 of Candidatus Methylomirabilota bacterium. Taxonomy (NCBI): domain Bacteria; phylum Methylomirabilota (SeqCode); species Candidatus Methylomirabilota bacterium. The sequence goes on from DATFVL010000206.1 coordinate 10,261, forward strand.
CCCCCCGGCGGCCGAAGTCAAGGGCCTCCGGGAGGGCGATGCCCCGTGGCGGTGCTCAGAAGA
>DATFVL010000207.1 GCA_035260325.1 Candidatus Methylomirabilota bacterium
GGCCTGTCGCGCATGGCGCGGCTCATCAAGGAGCGCATGAGCATCAACAACGATCCCGAACGCATCACGCTCGACGACCTGGTCAACGCCCGCACCGTGAGCGCAGTGATCCAGGCGTTCTTCGGGAGCTCGCAGCTGTCACAGTTCATGGATCAGACGAACCCGCTCGCCGAGCTGACCCACAAGCGGCGCCTCTCGGCCCTCGGGCCAGGCGGCCTCACGCGCGAGCGCGCCGGCTTCGAGGTGCGCGACGTGCACTACAGCCAGTACGGCCGGATGTGCCCGATCGAGACGCCGGAGGGTCCGAACATCGGGCTCATCACCAGCCTCTCCTGCTACGCGCGCGTGAACGATCTCGGCTTCATCGAGACGCCGTACCGCGTGGTAAAGAACGGCAAGGTGACCGAGGAAACCCGCTGGCTCTCGGCGTCGGAAGAGGAGGAGTATGCGGTGGCGCAGGCCAACGCCCGCCTCACCGAGGACGGCCGCTTCGCCGACGAGCTGGTGCTGTGCCGCAAGCGGGATGACTACCCGCTGCTTGCACCCAGCCGGATCGACTTCATGGACGTCGCGCCCGAGCAGCTCGTGTCGATCGCCGCGGCGTTGATCCCATTCCTCGAGCACGATGACGCCAACCGCGCCCTCATGGGCTCGAACATGCAGCGGCAGTCGGTGCCGCTGCTCTTCCCGCAGGCGCCGCTCGTCGGCACGGGGCTGGAAGAGACCGTGGCCCGCGACTCGGGGGCCGTGGTCATCGCGCGCCGCTCGGGTGTGGCCACCCGGGTCACCGCTGACGAGATCATCATCGACGCGGGCGAGGAAGAGGTCAAGGCGGGCGATCATCCGCTGGCGCGGCTCAAGCAACACGACCGCTACCGGCTCAAGAAATTCTGGCGCACCAATCAGGACACCGCCATCAACCAGCGGCCCCTCGTCCAGCTGGGCCAGAAGGTCAAAGCGGGGCAGATCGTCGCCGACGGCGCGGGCACCGAGCGCGGTGAGCTGGCGCTCGGGGCGAACGTGCTCGTGGCGTTCATGCCGTGGTACGGGCACAACTTCGAGGACGCCATCGTGCTGTCCGAGCGCCTGGTGAAGGACGACGTCTACTCGTCGATCCACATCCAGGAGCTCGAGCTCCACGTGCGCGACACCAAGCGCGGGCGCGAGGAGATCACGCGCGAGATCCCGAACGTGTCCGAGGAGTCGCTCGTCGATCTGGACGAGCGGGGCATCGTCCGCATCGGCGCGCACGTGAAGGCCGGCGACATCCTGGTCGGCAAAATCACGCCGAAGGGCGAGACGGAGCTGTCGCCCGAAGAGAAGCTTCTCACGGCGATCTTCGGCGAGAAGGCGAAGGACGTGAAGGATTCCTCGCTCAAGGTGCCGCCGGGCATGGAGGGCGTGGTCATCGACGTCAAGATCTTCTCGCGCATCGAGGACCAGGTAGTGGAGAAGGACCGCGGCGAGCGCATCGGGGAGGTGCGCCGGCTTGAAGCGGAGGAGAAGGCCCGCATCTCGGAGGCCATGTTTGCCGAGCTCCGGGAGCTCCTGACGGGGCAAGAGGTGGGCCTGATGCTCAAGGCCGGGACGGTAGAGGAGTACCTCCCCCAGGGCACCAAGCTCCAGAAGCCGCAGCTCGATGGCATCAGCTTCGTCGACGTGGACCTGAAGACGCTGCGCGTCACGAACCGGGCCGTGAACGACCGGATCCGGGCGGTGCTGGACGCCGCCACCGCGGAGCGGGCCAAGATGGAGGAGAAGTCCGAGGACCAAATCGACAAGATCCTCCAGCCCGACGAGCTGCCGCCGGGCGTGATCCAGCTCGTCAAGGTGTACGTCGCCGAGAAGCGCAAGATCTCGGTCGGCGACAAGATGGCCGGCCGCCACGGGAACAAGGGGATCATCGCGCGCATCGTGCCCGAGGAGGACATGCCGTTCCTGCCCGACGGCACGCCGGCCGACATCGTCTTGAACCCGCTCGGGGTGCCGTCGCGCATGAACGTCGGCCAGATCCTCGAGACCCACCTCGGCTGGGCGGCGACGATCCTCGGCTTCCAGGCGAAGACCCCCGTGTTTCAGGGGGCGGACGAGACTGAGATCGGCGTCCTGCTGCGTCTGGCGGGGCTGACGTGGGCGGCGGAGGCGTTGCAGCTCGCCGTGCGCCCACCCGAGCTCGACTCGGACACGGTGCGCCACGTCGCCGACGACCTGCGGCGGCTCCCGGCCACGAACGGCGGTCGGCCCGACCTGTCCAAGGCGGGAATCGGACTGCTCGCGAGCCGGGCGCTCACCCAAGAGACCCGGGACGTGCACCATCGGTTCGTGGACTTTCTGCGCGGCGCCGCCAAGGAACTCGCCGAGCGCGAACTCAACCAGCGGCGCGTCGAGCGCGAGTTCCA
>DATFVL010000208.1 GCA_035260325.1 Candidatus Methylomirabilota bacterium
TCCCGCACCGCCACCCCGCTGAACTTCGTGTGCAACACCTTCGTGATCGCCGACGTCAGCGTCGTCTTGCCGTGGTCGATGTGCCCGATCGTCCCCACGTTCACGTGCGGCTTCGTCCGCTCGTACTTCGCCTTCGCCATGCGCGCTACCTCCCGTTGGCGGTCGCGACAGCGCTGCTCGGAATGGAGCCCATGTCCGGGATTGAACCGGAGACCTCGTCCTTACCAAGGACGCGCTCTGCCGACTGAGCTACATGGGCGATCCCACAAATCGTGGAGCGGGAAACGGGATTCGAACCCGCGACCCCCAGCTTGGAAGGCTGGCGCTCTACCGCTGAGCTATTCCCGCCCGAAACCATGATGGTGGGGAGGGGAGGATTTGAACCCCCGAAGGCATCCGCCAGCAGATTTACAGTCTGCCCCCTTTGGCCACTTGGGTACCTCCCCGAATCCGCCGGCATGCGATGGAACCCCTTGAAAAAGCTGGCGCTGGCGGGAGGATTTGAACCCCCGACCCACTGCTTACAAGGCAGTTGCTCTGCCACTGAGCTACGCCAGCACAGACAAAACTTCACTCTAGTCGTCAGTATTTCATAAGTCAAGCAGTGTTACCTCGCAGAGCTCGCTGCCGCGCGACCTCGTAGCAGAGCGCGGCGCCCGCCGCGCCGACGTTCAGCGAGCCGACGCGGCCGGCCATCGGGATCGTCAGCAGCACGTCGCACGTCCGCGCGACCAGCGGACGAAGGCCCTCTCCCTCGCTCCCGAGAACGAGGCAGAGAGGACCCGTCAGGTCGGCGGCCCATGCGGGCGTGCCCTGGCCGACGGCGCTGCCGTAGGTCCAAATGCCGGATTTCTTGAGCGTTTCGAGGGCGCCGACCAGGTTCGTCTCGCGCGCCACGGCGATGTACTCGACCGCCCCCATCGCCGCCCGCGCGGCGGCCTCGGTGAGCCCCACCTGATGGTGCTTCGGCACGATCACACCGTGGGCGCCGAAGACCTCCGCCGTCCTGAGGAGGGCGCCGAAGTTCCTCGGATCCTGCACCTGGTCGAGGGCGAGGAAGAAGGGCGCCTCGCCGCGACGCTTCGGGATCTCGAGCAGCTCGGCGAGGTCCGCGTACTCGGCCGACGCGACGCGCGCGACGACGCCCTGGTGGCGGTCCGTGCCCGCGATCGCCGTGAGCTGCTCGCGCGTGCGGAAGGAGACCTTGACGCCGGCACGGCGCGCGAGCGCGACGACCTCGGCGAGCGGCCCCCGCGCGCCGGCGAGCACGGCGATCTCGTCGGCGCGCTTGCCGCCGCTCCGGAGCAGCTCGAGCACCGGGTTGCGGCCGTAGATCCGGCCCTCGTCCGTCATCGGCTCACGCGTCCTTCCGCGTGACGCGCGGGCCGCTCGGCGTGTCCTCCACGGCGAAGCCCAGGCGCTCGATCTCGGCGCGGAGCCCGTCGGCGCGCCGGAAGTCGCGCCGGCTCCGCGCGTCGCTCCGCGCCTCCACCAGCCGTGCGACCTCGGGGGGCGGGCCCGCGGGCTCGACGCCACGCGCGAGGAACCCGAGCGTCCGCATGAGCGTCGCCAGCTCCTCGACGCCCGAGACGAACGCCCTCCGCGCGTCCGGATCGCCGGAGGCCCGCGCGCCGTACTCGTAGAGCACGCGGCCGAAGTCGAAGAGCGCGCCGAGGGCCTGCGGCGTGTTGAAGTCGTCGTCCATCGCGGACACGAACCGCTCGCGGTACGGCCGGAACGCCTCGGGCGGCGTCGCGGCGCCGGGCGCGCCCGACCAGAACGCCTGGACGTCGCCGATGAGGCGTGTCAGCCGTTCCAGCGCGCGCGCCGCCTCCTGCGCGCGCTCCTCCGACCACTCGAGTTGGTGGCGGTAGTGCGTGCCGAGAATCCAGAGCCGGAGCGCATCAGCGTCGTGGCGCTTGACGACCTCGCGGATCGTGAGCGTGTTGCCGAGCGACTTCGACATCTTCTCGGCGCCCATGTTGAGCATCCCGTTGTGGATCCAGTAGCGTGCGAACGTCTTCCCGGTGCCGGCCTCGGCTTGGGCGATCTCGCACTCGTGGTGAGGGAAGATCAGGTCCTCGCCGCCTCCATGGATGTCGAAGGGCTGCCCGAGGTACTTCCTCGACATCGCGGAGCACTCGATGTGCCAGCCGGGGCGTCCAGGGCCCCACGGGCTCTCCCACGACGGCTCCCCCGGCTTCGCCGCCTTCCACAGGGCGAAGTCACGCGGGTCGCGCTTGCGCTCGTCCACCTCCACGCGCGCGCCGGCGAGGAGCTCGTCCAGATTCCTGCCCGAGAGGCGACCGTAGGGCGGGAAGCTCCGGACCTCGAAGTACACGTCGCCGTCCACGATGTAGGCGAAGCCGCGGGCGACGAGCTGCTCGATGAGCTCGATCATCTCCGGGATGTTCTCGGTCGCCTTCGGCTCGACCTCGGCCGGCAGCACCCCGAGCGCCCGCATGTCCTGCCGTTCGGCCTCGATGTATCGCTCCGACACCTCGCGCGCGCTGACGCCCTCCTGGTTGGCGCGGCGGATGATCCGATCGTCCACGTCCGTGTAGTTCCGGACGAGCGTGACGCGGTACCCGCGGTGGCGGAGGTAGCGCCGGATCACGTCGAACACGATCGCGCTGCGCGCGTGACCGATGTGGGAGTAGTCGTAGGGGGTCACCCCGCAGACGTACATCCGGACCTCGCCCGGCGTGAGGGGGATCAGCTCCTCCTTGGTCCGCGTCATCGTGTTGTAGATCCGGAGGCTCACGCGCCCACCTCGACGCTCGCCACCGCCATCGCCGCGATGCCCTCGCGGCGCCCGAGCAGGCCGAGCCCCTCGGGGCTCTTGGCCTTCACGCTGACCCGGTCGGCGGCAAGCCCGAGCGCGTCGGCCAGGCGCTTGGCCATCTCCGGCAGGTGCGGCGCGAGCCGCGGCGCCTGGGCGAGCACCGTCGCGTCCACGTTGACGATCGTTCCGCCGCGCTCGGCCACGAGCGCCACCACGCGGCGGAGGAGGGCGAGGCTCGAGATCCCGCGGTAGCGCGGGTCTGTGTCCGGGAAGTGGCGACCGAGGTCGCCCAGCGCCAGCGCGCCCAGGAGCGCCTCGGCGATCGCGTGGGAGAGCACGTCGGCGTCGGAGTGGCCGCCGAGACCGAGGTCGCTCTCGACGGTCACGCCCCCGAGCACGAGGGGGCGGCCCTCGACCAACGGGTGGACGTCGAAGCCGAAGCCCGCACGCGTCACCGGCGCGCCGCGCGCCGCGCCCGGCGGAGGTCCTCGGGCGTGGTGATCTTGACGTTCTCGGGGAGCCCGCGCACGACGCGCACCGGGTGCCCGAGGCGCTCGACGAGCATCGCGTCGTCGGTGCCGACGACGCCGTCGCGCCGCGCCTTCTCGTGGGCCTCCCTGAGGAGGTCCGTGCGGAAGGCCTGCGGCGTCTGTACGGCCCAGAGCTCCGAGCGATCGAGCGTCGACTCCACGAGATCACCCCGGACGCGCTTGACCGTCTCCGCGACCGGCAGGGCGCAGATCGCGGCCCCCGACGCCTCCGCGGCGGCGACGACCGCATCGACGAGCTTCCGCGTGATGAGCGGGCGCACGGCGTCGTGGACCACCACGATCTGCGCGTCGTCGGGCACCGCCTGGAGCCCGAGCCAGACCGAGTCCTGGCGCGTGCGCCCGCCGGCGACGACCGTGAGCGGCGCGCGCCGCACCAGGGGCGTCAGGACCCGCCGCGCCCGCGTGACGTACCGCTCGGGCGCCGCGACGACGATGGCGCTCACGGACCGGTGAGCCGCGAAGTGGCGGACGGTGACGGCGAGGATCGTCGCGGCGCCGAAGCGCAGGAACTGCTTGGGCGTAGGCCCGCCGAAGCGGGTGCCGAGGCCGCCAGCCGGGATGACGACCGCGAGCTTAGCCATCGTGCGCGACCGGCGCCTCCTCCCGCGAGCGGGCGAAGATCATGCGGCCCGCCGGCGTCTGCAAGACGCTCGTCACCACGACCTCGAGCGGCCGGCCGATAGACCGTCGGCCCTGCTCGATGACGACCATCGTGCCGTCGTCCAGGTACCCCACGCCCTGCCCCGGCTCCTTCCCCTCGCGGAGCACCTGGACCGTCATCGCCTCGCCCGGCACGACGACCGGCTTCAGCGCGTTCGCCAGCTCGTTCACGTTCAGCACCGGCACCCCGTGGAGCTCCGCCAGCCTGTTCAGATTGAAATCGGTGGTGACGAGCTTGCCGCCACGCGCCCGCGCGAGCTCGATGAGCTGCTGGTCCACCTCCGTCCCGGCGACGGCGCGCTCGTCGATCTCGACGCTGACCTTCGGCAGGCGCTGGAGGCGCTGGAGGACCTCGAAGCCGCGCCGACCCCGGCCGCGCCGCACGCCGTCCGGCGTGTCGGCGACCCGCCCGAGCTCGGCGAGCACGAAGCGCGGCACCACCAGCCGGCCGTCGACGAACCCCGTCTCGCAGACGTCGGCGATCCGTCCGTCGATGATCGCCGACGTGTCGAGGATCTTGTCGAGCCCGCGGGGACGCCCGCCGGCGAGGCGGCCGGGGATCACGTCGACGTCCCCGAGCCGCGCCAGCGCCGTCGCGGCGCCGAGGTAGGCGCCGAGCAGGACGGCCATCGCGCGCGTCGCCGCGCCGGCCCCCGCGGGCACGAGGCCGGCGGCGGCGGCGCCGACCACGAGCCCGGCGCCGAGCCCGAGAAGCCCGCCCGCGGCGCCCCACACCAGCCGCTCGAGCGGGAGCGCGGCCGCGCGGATCTCGAGGAGGATGGCGACCACGGCGGCGACCGCGCCGGCGGCCGCGCCGACGGCGGCGGACACCCCGAGCGCGCGCGCGGCCGAGGCGCCGATGGCGACCGAGACGCAGAGGACGACGAGCCTGACGACGTTTCTGGTCATGGACGGTGTCCCGTCACGCGCTCAGCCGAGGAGCACGTCGAGCGCTTCGCCGACCGTGGCCACGCCACGGACCTCGAGGGGCGGCTTCGCGCGGTCGTCCACGTTGCCCCGCGGGACGACGGCGCGGCGGAAGCCGAGGGCCGCCGCTTCCTTGAGCCTGAGCTCGATCCCGCTCACCGCGCGGACCTCGCCGGTGAGCCCCACCTCGCCGAGGACGAGCACGTCGCCGGGGACGGCGCGGTCCATGTAGCTCGACGCGGTGGCGACGACGATGCCGAGGTCGGCGGCCGGCTCCGTGACCCGGCCGCCGCCGGCGACGTTCACGAACACGTCCTGGCTCGCGAGCGGCATCCCGCCGAGCTTCTCGAGCACCGCGAGGAGCAGGCAGACGCGGTTGTAGTCGGCCCCGAGCACGGTCCGGCGCGGCGTGCCGAACGAGGCGCGGGCGACGAGGGCCTGGAGCTCGAGCAGCAGCGGCCGTGTCCCCTCGAGGCTCGACACGACGACGGAGCCGGCCGCGCCCCGCGGGCGCTCGGCGAGGAAGAAGCCGGAGGGGTTCGCGACCTCGACGAGCCCGCGCTCGCCCATCTCGAACACGCCGATCTCGTTGGTCGAGCCGAAGCGGTTCTTGACGGCGCGCAGGATGCGGTACGCGTGATGGCTCTCGCCCTCGAAGTAGAGGACCGTGTCCACCAGGTGCTCCAGGACGCGCGGCCCCGCGATGGCGCCTTCCTTGGTGACGTGGCCCACGAGGAACGTGGCGACGCCGAGCCCCCTCGCGAGCGTCATGAGGCGCGCGCCGCACTCGCGCACCTGCGCGACGCTCCCCGGCGCCGACTCGAGGTCCGGCAGGTAGACCGTCTGGATCGAGTCGACGACGAGCGCGCGGGGCTTCACGTCGTCGAGCGCCGCCTGCACCGCGGCGAGGTCCGTCTCCGCCCAGAGGAGCAGCCCGTCGCCGGCGATCCCGAGCCGGTCGGCGCGGAGCTTCACCTGCGCCGCCGACTCCTCGGCCGAGACGTAGAGCACCGGCGGCGCGACCCGCGCGAGCGCCCGCGCGGCCTGGAGTAGCAGCGTGGACTTGCCCGCACCGGGTTCGCCGCCGATCAGGACGAGCGAGCCGCGGACGACGCCGCCGCCGAGGACGCGGTCGAGCTCGCCGAGGCCGGTCGCGAGCCGGTCGCCGCGCTCGAGCGAGATCTCCCGGAGCGGCCGCGGCCCCTCCCGCGCCGCCGCGGGACGCCGGGGCCCGCGCGCGGGCACCGCGCGCTCCTCCACGAGGGGGACGAGCTCGCCCGTGGCGCGCTTGCAGTCCGGGCACGTGCCCGGCTTCGGGCTCGCGAAGCCGCACTGCTGGCAGCGGTAGACGCTAGCGTCGCGCGCCGTCACCCTTGGGCTCCGTCCCCTTGTCCCCGAGGCTCCGGATGAGCGATCGCAGGAGGAAGGACCGTTCCGCGCCCTCGAGGATCGTCACGAGGCGCTCGTAGACCGTCGGGTCGCTCACGAGCGCGCCGATCGTCCCCTCGCCCGCGTTGATCTTCTGGCTGATGCCCTTGAGGTTGTGGACGGCGGCCTTCAGATCCTCGACGGCGCCGGGCAGGCCGCGGTCGTCGGCGGATCCGGTCACGAGAGCGCCGAGCGCGCCGCGCCCGCCCGCCACGCGATCCGAGATCTCGCGCAGGTTGTGCGCGGTCACGCGGAGGTCCTCGAGCGTGCCCTTGTACTTCGGGTCGAACAGGAGGCCGGGCAGGAGCCCCTCCTCGCCCTCGGGCTTCTCGACCATCCGCGCGAGCCGGTCCATGGCCAGGACGAAGCGCTTGGCCGCCGCCGTGCTCTCCGGCGAGGCGAGGACGCCGGCGACGCCCTGGCCGCGCTCGACGCGGTCGAGAAGCGCCTGGGTCGTCGCGATGGCCTCGTTGAGCTTGCGGAGGGCAACCGGCTCCTCGTAGAGCAGCGCGTGGGCCCAGCCGCGCCCGTGCTCGACCTGGTCCACGACGCGGTTGATCCGGTCCACGGTCGAGGACGCGTTCTCGATGAGCTTCGACCGGTTCAGCGTCTCGGCGGACTTGCGGAGCTCGGCCACGAGCGCGCCCACGTCCTTCGCGGCGCCGGCGCCCTCGCTGAGGATGCGCCCGAAGTCGGTCGGGTCGCGCGCGGCCAGGACCTCGCCGGCCCGGAGCGCGGGCGCGGCGGTGGTCCCGACGGTGACCTCGACGACCTTGTCGCCGAGCAGGCCCTGCGTCTCGATGCGCGCGACGGAGTCCTGCCGGATGCGGTCCGCGTAGCGCCGCGTGATGTCGAGGTCCACGCGCACCTTGCCGCCGGGCTCGCCCGGCAGGTGCACGCCGGTCACGCGCCCGATCTGCACGCCGGCCAGACGCACCGTCGCGCCCTCCGTGAGACCGGCGACCTCGGTGAAGTCGGCATGGATCACGTAGCGCGCTTCGAACAACCGGGCCCGCGCGCCCAGCGCGTAGATCGTGCCGAGGAACGCGGCGAGCGCCAGAAGCACGAAGATGCCCACGCGGAACTTGAGGCCGAGCTCGCGCCGCTCGTCGTTCACAGGCTCGCCTCACCTTCGGTTGCGGCTCGCACGGCCACGTTCATCCCTACGTTACCTCGCGTCGCCCGCCAGGAAGGCCTGGACGGCCGCATTGTCGGTCTCGAGGATCTCGGCCACGGGGCCGATCGCGGCGAACCGCCCGTCGATCAGCACGGCGACGCGGTCCGCGACCGTCTTCGCCAGCTCGAGGTCGTGCGTCACGACGATCGCCGTGTCGCAGACGCCGCCGTGGAGCGTCTCGATCAGCTCGGCGACGAGCTTCGCGTTGGTCGGGTCGAGGCCCGCCGTCGGCTCGTCGAAGAGGAGCAGCTCCGGCTCCACCGAGAGCGCACGGGCGATCCCGACGCGCTTCTTCATGCCGCCCGAGAGCTCGGCGGGGAGGAGCCGGAGCACCTCGCGCCCGAGGCCGACGAGCCCGAGGTTCCGCTCGACGCGCTCCCGGACCTCCTCCTCGCGCAGGCTCGCGTGCTCCCGCAGCGGATAGGCCACGTTCTCGTAGACCGAGAGCGAGTCGAACAGCGCCGCCCCCTGGAACACGTAGCCCATCCGCCGCCGGATCGGCAGGAGCTCCTCCTCGCTGAGCCGCTCGATGCTCCGGCCGAACACCCGGATCTTCCCCGCGTCCGGTCGGATCAGGCCCGCGATCAGCCGGAGCAGCACCGTCTTGCCCGAGCCGCTGCCGCCCATCACCACCAGGGTCTCGCCCTTCGCGAGGGCGAACGACACGCCGCGGAGCACCTCGACCGCCTCGAAGCTCCTCCGCACGCCCACGAGCTCGACGACCGGATCCGCCACGTCCGCCCTCAGTAGAACAGGGTGAGGAACAGCTTGGTGAGGAAGAAGTCCGACACGATGACGCCCATGGTCACGTGGACGACGGTCGCCGTCGTGGCGCGCCCCAGCCCCTCCGTCCCCCCCTGGGTGCTGAGTCCGTTGTAGCACCCGATGAGCGT
>DATFVL010000209.1 GCA_035260325.1 Candidatus Methylomirabilota bacterium
CGTTCGTGGACAAGGTGCTGACGGGAGCGAGGCCCGGCGACCTGCCGATCCAGCAGCCGACGAAGTTCGAGCTCGTGATCAATCTCAGGACCGCAAAGGCGCTCGGTCTTGCGATCCCGCAGTCGGTGCTCCTGCGGGCGGACCGGGTGATCGAGTGATCCGCAGAGGAGAATGGGTATGACGAAGCTCGTCGTCGTCCTCACGTCGCTGGCCGTCCTCGTCGCCGTCGCGGTCCCCGTCCACGCCTTCAACTGTCCCGTCGTCATCAAGCAGGCGGAGGACCTCATCCGGAAGGCGGAGGCGGGGAAGGTGAGCCCGGAGACGCGCCCGCTCCTGGAGGAGGCGAAGAAGCAGCTCGCCGAGGCCAAGGCGCACCACGCGGACGCGAAGGTCAAGCGCGACCACGGCGACGCGGTCCGCAAGGCCAAGGTCGCCGCGGCCTTCGCGGAGGAAGTCATCGCGCTCCAGAATCCGTGAGGCGGGGCCGCTTCGCGGGTCAGGTCGTCTTCATCACGGGCGCGTCGTCCGGGATCGGCGAGGCGCTCGCGCGCGAGTTCGCGGGCGCGGGCGCCGACGTGGCGCTCGCGGCGCGGCGCGTGGACCGGCTGGCGAGGCTCGCGGCCGAGATCGAGGGCCTGGGCCGCCGTGCGCTCGTGCTGCCCTGTGACGTGACCGCGGACGGCGACCTCGAGCGCGCCGCTGGGCGCACGCGCGAGGCGTTCGGGCGCATCGACGTCGTGGTCGCCAACGCGGGCTTCGGGGTGATGGGCCCCGTCGAGACGCTCACCCTCGCCGACTACCGCTACCAGTTCGAGACGAACGTGTTCGGCGTGCTGCGCACGGTCTACGCGACCCTCGAGGACGTGAAGCGCGCGCGGGGCCGCCTCGTCCTCCTCGGCAGCGTGAGCGGCCACGTCGGCCTGCCGGGCTCCTCCGCGTACTCGATGAGCAAGTTCGCGGTGCGCGGCTTCGCCGAGTCCCTCGCCCACGAGCTGGCGCCCCACGGCGTCGCCGTCACACTCGTGAGCCCGGGCTTCGTCGAGAGCGAGATCCGCCACGTGGACAACCGCGGCCGCTGGCACGCCGAGCCCGAGGCCGGGCCGCCGAAGCTCCTCATCATGCCGGCGGCCACGGCGGCGCGGCACATCGTCCGCGCTGTCGCGCGGCGCCGGCGCGAGTCGGTCATCACGCGCCACGGCAAGCTCACCGTCTTCCTCCAGCGCCACGTCCCGTGGCTCGTGCGCGCCGTGGTTGGGCGCTTCGGGATCCGGGGCCGGCGCCGCCCGAGCCGCGCGGCGCCGGCGAGCTGAGTCAGCGGATCAACGCGACCAGGCCCAGGACATCACCGAGACCTTGAAGGTCTCGCCCGGCGTGGGCGCGGCCGTTTCGAACCAGCCGCGCCCGCCGCCGGGGACGCCGCCGATGACGTTGAAGACCTTCGTGCTGACGGTGCGGCCCGATCCGTCGAGCCCCTCGACGAGGAGCTGCACGGTGACGGCCGGCCGTCCGTAGAGGTTGTAGACGTAGCCCTGGACTTGCGGCCGCCCGCTCTTTCCCTGGACGACTGCCGAGTCGATCCTGAGCTGGCTCGTGGAGGATACGGGACCGGGACCCTGGGCCCACGCGGTGCACGCGAACCCCATCGCGAGGGTGAGCGCGGCGAGGTAGTTCATCCGCCCCATGCGCCCGAGGGTCCGCCCAAAGGCGGACCGTCGTCAAGGGGCGCCCTCCGGTGTTTTCCCCCGCCGGATTCAGGCGTGTGGCTGATAGGCCGGCACCGCCGCCGTGCCTAGAGTCCGGGCATGGAGGGGACGATGGCGATCGGGCTTGTCATCACGACGCCGATCGGGAGCGGCTGCCAGGCCGAAGGCCCGCACGGGCCGGACCCCTGTATCCCGCTCGCCGCCGGCGCGTGCAACTGCGGCTGCTCGGCGCTCGACGAGTGCGAAGCCTACTTCACGTGGCAGGCGACGAGGCTCGCCGGAGGCTGATCGACCAGCTCCGCAGTCGGGTCACCCCTTCGGGGGGATGATCGGCAGGAGGACGTGCGCCGGCCGCGCCGCCGCGCAGTGGAGCGTCACGTCCTTGCCGAAGACCTCCGGCGGCCGGTCGCGCGGGTCGTTGTGCTGGAAGGGTCCCACCCCCGTGAAGACCGCGCCGAGCGTCCCGAGCCCCGCGCCCGCCCCTCCCGGATATTCGTAATCGCGCCCGCGCACCGTGAGCCCGATCCGATGGCCCGCCGGCACCACGATCGACGTCGGCCAGATCTCCACGTCCAGCTCGTACACCTTCCCGGGCGTGAGCGGCTGCTTCGCGGCGTGGATGTGATACGGGCGATACGGGAGCGTCAGCCGCGGGTCGAGCTGCCTGTGCGAGGCGCGGAGCCAGCCTTGAGCGATCGGGGTGTGAGGGTCGAGCGCCCCCTGGAACGTCACCTCCCGCATGCTCGGCGTGAACACGCGCACGACGAGGAACAGGTCGGCGTCCGTCGTCTCGGACGAGACCCAGAGCTTGGCCGCGATCGGGCCGGTGATCTCGGTCTCGGCCGTGAGGGGCGGCGTGAGGAAGGTGACGCCGTCGCCGAGGCCGCCGTAGGTCACGCTGCCCTCCCGGGCGACGGGCGCGTCGGCCAGGCTGTGCCCCGCCGGATTCAGGTAGAGCTTGGTCCAGCGCGTGCGCGCGAGCGGCCACTCGCTCTCGTGCCGCTCGACGAACGTCTCGCCGGGATGCCGCACCTGGAGCAGGACCCTGGGCTGCTTCTTCCAGCCGGTGTCCGCGTCCTTCAGGAACTGGCCGAAGAACTTTTTCTGGAGCGCCACGCCGTAGTCCGTGTAGAAGTGCGTCCAGTGCTCGATGCCGTGCACCTCGAGCCACTTCTGCCGTGACGCCGCGCGCTCGAATCCCTCGAAGTTGCCGCGCGGGTGCAGGCCCTGCCCGCCCCAGTTCGCCGACGACAGCAGCGGGACGTTGACCTTCGACCAGTCGGGCATGCGCGAGCGCCAGTACTCGTCGCCGGCGAACGGGTTTTTCCAGCAATCCTCGTAGAAGTCGCTCCGGCGGGCGCCGAGCTCCTCCTCGGGGAGCGTCGGCGGCCCCGACACCCAGTCGCCCGTCATGCGCGAGCGATAGCCGCGCGTGCCCCGCCCGTGCTGGACGCGGACGACCTGCGACGGGAACCAGGTCCGGCCGAAGGTGCACAGGATGCCGCCGTGGTGCGAGAGATCGCGGTAGTAGTCGGCCGCCCCCTCCCAGACGCAGATCGCCGCCAGGTGCGGCGGCTGGAGCGCCGCCACCTGCCACTGGTTCATCGCGTAATAGGAGATGCCGTTGAGGCCGATCTTGCCGCTCGACCAGGGCTGGCGCGCCGCCCACTCGATGCAGTCGCGGAGGTCCTTCGCCTCGCGCGCCGACCAGAGGTCGAGGAACCCGGGCGAGCGGCCGGCGCCGCGCGAGTCCACGCGGACGCAGGCGTACCCGTCGTGCACCCACTTCTCCGGGTCCACCACCTCCCAGTTCTGGTACTTGTTCGTGGAGCCGGCAACGACGTCGGGATGCTCGGCGGCCATGCGGCGCCACTGATCGGTGTAGAGATCCTCGAAGTGGAGCCACTTGCCGTAGGGGCCGTATGAGAGGATGACGGGGTGCTTGCCGTCCGCGACCGGCCGGAAGACGTCAGCGCGAAGCACGAGGCCGTCGTCCACGGTGACGGGCACGTCCCAGTCGATGCGCATCCCGTCGCGGACCTCGCTCCTCGGTTCGGCCATGGAGCCACATACTATGACATCCGTGCGCTTCCGCGTCATCGAGCCCTTCCGCTCGATCTTCTACGCGCCGAACCTCGTCGCGATCCACGGCGGCCACTTCGCGGCGGAAGGCCTCGAGATCGCGCTGACGACGGCGTCGCATGAGCTCAACGCGGCGGACGCGCTTCGCGACGGGCGCGTCGACGTCGCGCTCTCGGGGCTCATGCGGAGCTTCGACCTCATCGACCGCGGCGGCCCGCGGCTCGTCCACTTCGCCGCCGTGAACGACCGCAACGGGTTCTTCCTCCTGAGCCGGGCGCCGCGCCCGCGCTTCGCGTGGTCGGATCTCGCCGGCCGCACGGTGCTCTCCTTCGCCGGCGCGCCGACGCCGTGGCTCTGCATGCAGGCGGTGCTCCGCCGCC
Organism: Candidatus Methylomirabilota bacterium; assembly: GCA_035260325.1. Lineage (NCBI taxonomy): Bacteria > Methylomirabilota (SeqCode) > Candidatus Methylomirabilota bacterium. Next base: position 4,166 of record DATFVL010000209.1, read on the forward strand.
ACGGCGTCGATCCGGCGCGGGTCACGTTCGTCCGCGACCTCGGGACGCCGGAGGCGGCCGCCGCCTTCCGCGCGGGGAAGGCGGACTTCCTCGAGCACGGGCCGCCCGTCGTGGACGAGCTCATCGCGGACGGCACCGGCCATCTCGTCGCGTCGATGGGCGAGGCGACCGGGCCGGTGCCCTTCACCTCGTTCATGGCGACGCCCGAGACGCTCGCGCGCGAGCGCGCGACGCTCGTCCGCTTCACCCGCGGCTTCCACCGGGCGCAGCGCTGGATGGCGTCGGCGAGCGCGGGGGAGATCGCGGCCGTGATCGCGCCCGCGTTCCCCGAGATCGACGCCGGCGTCCGCGCGCGGGCCGTCGAGCGCTACCTCCGGCAGGGGACGTGGAACCGCGAGCCGGTGCTCACGCGCGCGGGGTACGAGGCGCTGGAGGAAATCCTCCTGGGCGGCGGGTTCATCAAGCGCCGCCACTCGTTCGACGCCCTCGTGGACACCGAGATCGCCTCCGAAGCCGTCGCCGGCTAGTCTGGTCAATCTTCGCCCGGCGTTGTCACGGTCCGTGCCATCCTGCACGGGCGGGAGGGGGGTACTGTCTCGTAACCCCACGTAGTCTCGTAGGCTTTTCCGGTAACCCCCGGTGGCACCCCGGATGCACCCCTCGGGGTGCTCATGAAGCGCGCATTTCTAGCGATGGCAGTCGGGGCGACGATGCTGGGACCGGCCGCGGGCCTGGCCGATCAGACCCCGGCGCCGACCCAGCCGAAGGCCGAGACGGTGGTTCGCCGGAAATCCACCATCAAGCCGGCCGCGCGCCTGCGGCTCGGCCCGGTCGTCCGCTTCGCGGGCACCGGGATCTGGTCGCTCGTCGACGCCGACCTGGTGGCTGAGTTCTTCGAGAATCGATTCGGCCGGCCGCTGCCCGTGAGCGCGTGGGGCCAGACGGCCCTGCACGACCGGCTGCGCCTCGACCACCGGAACGCCTTCGACGTCGCGGTCCACCCCGACAGCCCCGAGGGACGGGCGCTCATGGCGTTTCTGCGAGATCAGGGGGTCCCGTTCGTGGCGGTCCGCGCGCGCATGCGGGGCGCTTCGACGGGCGCCCACGTCCATATCGGCCCCGAGTCCTGCCGGTTCGCGCCGTGGTGGCGCCCCACGCAGGTCGCGAAGCTCAAGAACGAGCGCGTCGCGCTCGTGAGCTACCGTCATCGGGGCGCCGCCGAGCTCCGGACGCGTCCCGTCGTGGTCCCGGACGACCGCGCCGCGGCCGGCTCCCTCAGCAGCAAGGATCGTTTCGCGGACGACGCGGCCCCAACGCCGCCGGTCATATGAGTGACCTCGCCGAGACCCCGAACCTCGCGGCCTACTACTGCCCCGGCTGCTCCCCGGACCGCGACCCGCTCGAGGAGATCCTGACCGTGCGCTGGTGCAACACGCACCAGCCCATGCTCGGGGGCTTCGACGACGAGCGGGTCGAGCTCGGCAAGGACATCACGTATTCGTCGGGCGACGCGGAGGCCGCGACGAATCGTCCGTGGTGCGAGCTGGTGCATCGCGCCTCCAGGCGCGCGTAACCCCCGCCCGAGCCGCCCTTCAGGACACCCGCCCGAGATAGGCCCGCGCCACGCGCGCGTCCCTCGCGATCTCGCCGGCGCGCCCCGCGAGGACGATGCGGCCCCGCTCCAGCACGTAGCCGCGGTCGGCGATCTCCAGCGCCGCCTCGGCGAGCTGCTCGACGACGAGCAGCGTCAGGCCGTCGTCGCGGAGCCGCGCTAACGCCGCGAACACCTCGGCCGCGAGCCGTGGCGCGAGCCCGAGCGACGGCTCGTCGAGGAGCAGGAGCCGCGGGCGCGCCATGAGCGCGCGCGCGATCGCGAGCATCTGCTGCTCGCCGCCCGAGAGCGTGCCCGCGGGCAGGCGCCGTCGCTCGCGGAGGATCGGAAACCGGTCCAGCTGGCGCTCCACGTCCTCGGCCACGCCCGCGTCGCGGCGGCTGTAGGCGCCGAGGCGGAGGTTGTCGAGGACGCTCTGGTCGGGAAAGATCAGGCGCCCTTCCGGCACGAGGGCGATCCCGTGGCGGGCGATCCAGTGGGCGGGGCGGCCGGCGAGGTCCCGCCTCTCGAACGCCACTCGCCCGCGCGAGGCGCGCGCGAGGCCGGCGATGGTCTTGAGGGTCGTGCTCTTGCCGGCGCCGTTCGCGCCGATGATCACCGCGATCTCGCCGCGCCGCACCTCGAAGGAGAGCCCGTGCAGGACCTCCATGCGGTCGTACGCGGTCACGAGGTCGGCGACCTCGAGCAGCGCCTCGCCCGTGTCGCGCGCGCCCGCGCGGTCGAGCGCGGCCGCCCGCCCGCGAGGCGCGCCGAGATAGGCCTCGACGACGGCGGGGTCCTGCTGGACGGCGGCCGGCGGGCCGGAGGCGATCGTGCGCCCGTAGTTGAGGACGGTGACGCGGTCGGAGACGCCCATGACGAGGTCCATGTGATGCCCGACCAGGAGCACCGCGGTGCCCGTCGCGCGGACGCGCGCGATCAGGTCGGCGAGCGCGGCGATCTCCTCCTGGGAGAGGCCCGCCGCCGGCTCGTCGAGCAGGAGCACCGCGGGCCGTCGCGCGAGCGCCCGCGCGATCTCCACGAGCCGCCGGTGGCCGAACGGCAGGTTCCGGGCGAGCTCGTGCGGATCGCCCCGGTACCCGACGAAGTCGAGGAGCCCGCGCGCTTCTGCCGCGAGCCGCCGCTCGCCCGCCCGCACCCCCGGCAGGCCCAGGAGCGCGGCGGCGAGCGAGCCCGGCCGCCCGCCGCGAAGCCCGATCCTCACGTTGTCGAGGACGCTCAGCGTCTCGAAGAGGTGCGTGGTCTGGAACGTCCGCCCGATCCCCGCGCGCGCGATGCGGTGCGGCGGGAGCCCGGCGAGCGAGCGCCGGCCGAAGTCCACCGCGCCCGCCGACGGGCGATAGAAGCCGCTGAGGATGTTGAGCAGCGTCGTCTTGCCGGCGCCGTTCGGCCCGATGAGGCCGTGGACCCGGCCCGGCGGCAGCGTCAGCTCGCCGCCGGCCACGGCGAGGATGCCGCCGAAGCGCATCTCGAGCCCGCGCGCCTGGAGGGGCGGCGCCTCGACGGCGGCCATCCGCCACTCGAGCGACTCGCCCGCGTCGGCGGTGGCCCGGCCGCGCCGCGCGAGCGCCCCGACGACGCCGCCGGGCAGGAAGTAGATGGAGCCGAGGAGGAGCGCGCCGTACATCACGAGCCGGTAGTCCGCGATCCGCTGGAGGACCTCGGGGAGGACGATGAGCACGACGGAGCCGACGACGGGCCCGGCGACGCGGCCGAGGCCGCCGAAGAGGACGATCAGGAGGAACAGGATCGAGGTCTGCAGCGTGAAGCTGTCCGGGCTCACGAAGCCCGCCAGGAACGCGTAGAGGCATCCGCCGACCGCCGCGAACGCCGCGCCGAGCGTGAAGGCCACGGTGCGGACCAGGTAGGGGCTGAGTCCGAGGGACTCCGCCGCGAGCTCGCTGTCGCGGACGCCGACGAGCGCGCGCCCCCACGGCGACCGCGCGAGGTTCCGCGCCAGCGTGAGGCTCGCGAGGACGGCGAGGCCGACGACGTAGTAATAGCGCGGCAGCGTCAGCTCGAGCCCCCCGAGCCGC
>DATFVL010000210.1 GCA_035260325.1 Candidatus Methylomirabilota bacterium
GGGGGCCGGGGCTGGCGCGGGGGCGGGTCGGCCCCTCCCGCCCCGGCCCGGCCCCTCACCTACCTACTCACCACACGAGGGAGAGCTGGCGCGGGGGCCGGCGGTTCTCGATAGGGCGGTCGGCGCGCCGGCGCGTCGGGAACCCCGCGGCCGCTCCCAGGCGCTTCACGCGCGCCTCGATCTCGGCCACGTAGCTCGCCGGGGCGTAGGCGCCCCTCGCGTAGAGGCGCTCGTACTCCGTGACGAGCCCTGGAAACTCGGCCCGGAGGAACGCGAAGAAGGTTTCACGCGTGCCGGAGCGCAGGAAGAGCACGTTGGACTCCGCCATCGCCGCCCCCGCGGCGCGCCCCGCGCGGACGAGCGCCGCGAGGTTCTCCTCGCCGTCGGTGATCAGCGGGAGCACCGGCATGATGAAGAGGCGCGTCTCGACACCCGCCCCGGCGAGCGCCCGCATCGCGTCGAAGCGGAGGTCGGGGCGCGGCGCCCGGGGCTCGAGCCGGCGCGCGAGCGCCGCGTCCACGGTGACGATCGAGAAGTTGACCGACAGCTCGCCCCGCGTCGCGAGCTCCGCGAGCAGGGCCGCGTCGCGGGCCACGAGCGTGGACTTGGTCGTGATCGAGAGCCTCAACCCGGGGACGTCGCGCGCCGCCTCGAGCAGGCGTCGCGTGACCTCGAACTTGCCCTCGGCGGGCTGGTAGGGATCCGTCGCCGTCCCGAGCGCGACGAGGGAGCCGCTCCGCGCCGCGCGGACCAGCTGGCGCCGGAGCGATTCGCGGTCGGAGAGCTTCACGTAGATCCGGCGCTCGAAGGTCGCGGGGTCGTTGTGACCCAGGAACTCGTGGGTGTAGCGCGCGTAGCAGTAGTGGCAGCCCATCTCGCAGCCGCGGAACGGGTTGACCGTCCAGCCAAAGGGCATCGGTCGCCCATTCAAGCGGTTCACCAGGCTCTTGGCCCGAAGCTCGTGATATTCGACGCCTCGGCGCTCGTCGATGGTGGGGCCGAGGCGCGCCGCCATCCCGGGCGCGGGAACGCCGGGCTTGATCGCCGATCGCTTGATCGATGTCGCCATGTGTCGAGTGCTCCTCAGCAAGAAAAAGCCCGGGGACCCATCGATCCCCGGGCTATCGAGTCCGGCCTATCTCCTCCAGCCGCCGCCCGGACCACCACCTGGACGCGGTCCCCGATCTCCACGCGGTCCGCCAGCCCCGCGCTGCGGCTGCGGCCGCGCCTCGTCAACGACGAGATTGCGATCCCTGAAGAGCCGACCGTTCAACATCTCGATCGCCTTGGTCGCCTCTTCCTTCGTGGCCATCTCGACGAACCCGAAGCCGCGAGGCCGGCCCGTGAACTGGTCGGTGATGATCCTCACGGTCTCGACGGTTCCCGCCTGGGCGAACAGCTCGCGGAGATCCTCCTCGGTGGCCTGAAAGGAGAGGTTGCCGACGAACAACTTTGCGGCCATCACGACCCTCCTAGCCCTAACAAAAGCGGCGGCGAAAGCAAGACTACTCGTGGCCTCCAGCGCAAGAGCATAGTGACAGCGGGTGACGCATGTCAAGGTCGCTCAGGGCCGCCGCCAGGGGGGCTCAGAGGTAGACGCCGCGGGTCGCGCCGCCGTCTACCGTGATGCAGATGCCGGTGAGAAACGAGGCGCGCGCCGAGACGAGGAAGCAGACGAGATCGGCGATGTCCTCGGGCCGCGCGATCCGCTTGAGCGGATAGCCGTTCTCGACCTCCCTGCGGTACGCCTCGACGCTCTTTCCCGCCGCCGCGGCCTGCTGGGCGATCAGCGTCTCCCAGCGGCTCGTCGCGGTCGCCGCGGGCGACACCGCCGTCACGAGGATGTTCGAGGGCGCGCCGAGGTCGGCGAGCCCCTTGGTGAAGTTGATGAGCCCCGCGTTGGCGATCCCGCCCGGCAGGTAGCCCGCGGTCGGATTCCGCGCGGCCGCGCCGACGACGTTCACGATCCGCCCGCCGCCCTGCGCCTGCATGAGCGGGAAGACGGCGCGCGCCATCCGGACGTAGCCGAGGAGCTTCAGGCTCCAGTCGCCCGCCCACTGCTCGTCGGGGATCTTCGCGAAGTCGCCGCCGCGGATCGCGCCCGCGTTGTTGACGAGGATGTCGAGGCGGCCGAACCGCCCCTTCACGGTCTCGACGGCGCGGTTCACTTCCTCGAGACGACTGAGATCGGCGGAGATGGCGAGCGCCTCGGCGCCGCCGTTCCCGCGGATCTCCGACGCGGCGGTCTCGAGCGTGGCCTTGTCGCGCGCGGCGAGCGCGACGCGCACGCCCTCCTTCGCCAGCGCCTGCGCGATCGCCCGGCCGATCCCGCGCGAGGCGCCCGTCACGAGCGCGGTCTTGCCCTCGAGCTCCAGGTCCATGGCTCCTCCTATCCCGGAAAGCCGGGAACCGACGTCCAGTCGAAATCCTCGACGCGCGCCGCGCATTCCTCGAGTGCCTGCGCGAAGCCGTCGAGCCCACGGCCGGCGAGCACGCGGCCGCGCAGCCGGCCCGCGCCCTCCGCAAGCAGCGCGCGAGCGCCGGCGAGATTACCGTTCGCGAGATGTTGGTAGCCGACGGCCGCCTGGATCAACCCCTGGAGCGCCTCGCGCGTTCCGCCGGCGGCGTCGCGCCAGTAAGGCTCCAGCAGCTCGTGCACCTCGAAGTAGAGCCCCGCCTGCCAGAGCGCGGCCGCGTCGGCCACCGCCTCGGCGAGCGGCGCGGCCGGCGCGCGCAGCGGCCGGCCCTCGAGCGCGCGGCTGGCACTCCGGGCGCGCGCGGTGAGGAGCGGGGCGTAGGACGCCTCTTCGGGAAGAAGCCAACCGGCGGCGGCCGCTTCGCCGGGAGCCAGGCGCCGCAGCTCGTCGCGCGCCGCCGGGTCGTGGAGCGCGGCCAGGATCACCCCAGCGAGCCGATTCCTCGGCGCGAGCGGCAACGTCGGGATCACATGACCGCGGCGCCGCTCGGCGGCCCGCTCACCGCGGGCGCCGGCGGCCGCGCGGCGGGCGGCGCCGCGGACGCCAGCGCCGTCGGGACGCGCTCGACCCGCGTGCCGGCGATGAGGTCGTGCAGCGCCCGCTTGTCGTGCCTGAGCCCGGCCATCGCGTAGCCGATGCCGAAGGTCGCGAGCGACGCGAAGTAGGCACAGAAGCGGAGCAGCGAGGCGCCGAACGGCGGCGGCTCGCCATCGGCCACGACGCGGATACCCACCACGAGCTTGCCGATCGTCTGGCCGAAGAGCGTGTGGAGGACGATCGTGTAGGCGGCGGCGAAGAGCAGCGTGAAGAGCCCGAGCATCGGCGCGAGCGTCCACTCGTCCGCGGCGGCGACGCCGAGGAACCGCCTCGCGACCGCGCGGTACGAGGCCCGCACGATGAGGAAGATCGCGACGTCGAGGGCAAACGCCAGCGCTCGGATCCAGAAGCCGGCGGGCCGGGCCGCGATCATGCCGCGTATCATAGCGCCTGGCACCTGAGCCCACCCGCAAAAGCAGATCCTCCAACTCCGCGGAAAACTGCGGGCAAACGCGAGTGGCAACTTTTGGCATCCGGTGTTTTCCGCCACCCGATCAGGCAAACATCGGATTGGTCCGGCCCGCCTTCGCACTTTAGAGTCCAGCCGCCGATGACTGATCTTTCAAGGTCCGCGCCGCGTCTCCTCCGAAGGGCTCTCCTCGCGGCCGCCCTGCCGCTCTGGCTCGTCGGGGCCTGGGCCCAGACTGGGGGGCCGCGCGACGTGACGCCGCCGCCCGAAGGCCAACTGAAGACCACCGCCACGGACGGGGCCGGGCCGCTGACGCTCGACCCGATCGCGCGCAGGAAGCCTCCACTCGGTTACGAGGAGATCGGGCTCGCGTCCTGGTACGGGCATCCGTACCACGGGAGGGAGACCGCGAACGGCGAGACCTACGACATGATGAACCTGACCGCCGCGCATCAGAGGATCGCGTTCGGCACGTGGCTCTCCGTCGAGAACCTCACGAACGGCCGCAGCGTCAGCGTCCGGATCAACGACCGCGGCCCCTTCGTCGATCCGCGGATCCTCGACCTCTCCTACGCCGCCGCGAGCGTCGTCAACTCGGTCGGGGCCGGCGTGGTCCCCGTCCGGCTGCGCGTGATTGCCGGGCCCACGCCCCCGCCGGGGCCGAGGACTCCCGTCCTCACGCTCAGCCCCTACGCGTCCTAGTCGCTCGGCCTCACGCACGAGGTGACGACGACCCGGTAGCAAACGCCGCGCGTATAATGTCGCCATGATTTCGGTGCAGGACGGCCAGAATCGGGTCCTCACTCAGATCACGGCGCCGACGCCGCCCGAAGTCCTCCTCCTCGGCCAGGCCCGCGCCCGCGTCCTCGCCGAGGACGTGACGGCGCCGTTCGACGTTCCGCCGGCCGACAACTCCGCCGTGGACGGTTACGCCGTCGCGAGCGCCGACATCCCGTCGTCGGGGACGCGGGAGCTCGCGGTCGTCGCCGAGCTGCCGGCAGGCGCGGTCTTCGAGGGCGCGCTCGCTCCCGGCCAGGCGGTCCGGATCATGACGGGCGCGCCGATGCCCCGCGGCGCCGATACCGCCTATCCGCAGGAGGTCGTCGACAAGACGGCGCGGGGCATCCGCGTCCCGACCATCAAGAAGGGCGCGAACGTGCGGATGCGCGGCGAGGACGTCCAGGCGGGCACGGTCGTCGTCGAGCGCGGGACGGTGCTGCGGCCCCAGGAGCTCGGCCTCCTCGCCTCGCTCGGGCGCGTCGAGGTCCTCTGCCACCGCCGGCCGCGCGTCGCGCTCCTCTCCACGGGCGACGAGGTCGTCGAGCCCGGCGCGCCACGAAAGCCCGGGCAGATCTACGACGCGAACCGCTTCGCCCTCGCCGCGTCGATCGAGGGAGCCGGCGGCGAGGTGCAGGACCTCGGCATCGTGCCCGATACGCGCGAGGACCTCCGCGCGCGGCTCCTCGAGGCGAGCGCCGCCGACGCGGTCGTCACCTCGGGCGGCGTGTCGGTCGGCGTGTACGACCTCGTGAAGGAGGTGCTCGGCGAGATCGGCGCGATCGACTTCTGGCAGGTCGCGATGCAGCCCGGACGGCCGCTCGCGTTCGGCCGCATCGGCGCCGCGCACTTCTTCGGCCTGCCCGGCAACCCAGTCGCCTCGATGCTCGTGTTCATGCTCTTCGTGCGCCCGGCCCTCCACAAGCTCGCCGGCCGGCGCCGGCTCTTCGGCGACACCTTCGAGGCGCGCGCGACCGAGGCGATGTCGAAGAAGAAGGGCCGGCGCGAGTTCAAGCGCGGCGTCCTGCAGTTCCGGGACGGCGCCTGGCAGGTGCGAACCACCGGACCCCAGGGCTCGGGCATCCTCTCCTCGATGGCCGCGGGCAACTGTCTGATCGTCCTTCCGGAGGAGCGCGGCGACGTGGCTCCCGGCGAGACCGTGCTCGTCGAGCCCTTCTGAGGCGCGCGTGGCGCTCCGCATCGGCGTGGACCTCGTCGAGACCGTCAAGCCCGTCGCCGAGACGTGCCTGCGCGAAGCCGCGCGGCGGCTTCCCCACCTCCGCTACGCCGATCTCCGGCTCGAGGTGGCCGAGGCCAGGTGGGCGGCCGCCGAGAACGGGACGCCCAAGGGCTCGGGCGACGACGAGAGCCTGTCTCTCGGCGTCCGCGTCCTCGCGGGCGACCGCACGGTCGCGCCCGGCTACGCCGGGCTGACCCTGGGCGCCGCCGACGCGCCCGACCTCCCCCGCATCCTGCGCGAGGCCCTCGAGCGCGCGTACCGGCGCGCGACGGCGAATGCCGAGGCGAAGGCCGACGCGCGCGAGAAGTTCGGCGGCCTCGGCGAGGCGCTCGCCGACACGCGCCTCCACCCGGTCAAGGTCCGCCGCGACATCGTCCCCGCGGTGTACCGCATCGACCCACGCGGCCTCGAGCCCGACGCGCTGGTCCGCTTCGCGACCGACGTCTCGCGCGAGGTCGCCGCCGTGGACCCCGCACTCAAGCACAACCGGATCGGGGCGCTCTCGCGGCTCTCGCGCGAGCTCTTCGCCTCGACCGAGGGCGCGTGCATCGACCAGGCCTTCGCGCTGACCCAGGGCTCGTGCTCCGTCGTCGCCGTCTCCGGCGCCACGAGCCAGGACCTGTACGACGTCCTCGGCCACCAGCGCGGCTTCGAGATCCTCCTCGAGGGCGTGGACGAGCCGCTCGTGCGCTTCCCGCCCTTCCGCGACTTCGCCCTGGCGCTCGCGCGCGAGAGCGTGGCACTCGCCGCGGCGCCGCCGCTGCCCCCCTCCGATCGCGAGGTCGTCGTGGTGACGGACCCGCACTACAACACGCTCGTCTCCCACGAGATCATCGGCCACCCCGTCGAGCTCGACCGCGCGCTCAAGATGGAGACGGCCTATGCGGGACGCTCCTGGCTCCTCGCCGACCTCGGCGGCCACCAGGTCGGCCGGCGCGTGGCGTCGCCGCTCGTCACGGCCTACTCGGACCCCTCGCTCCCCGGCTACGGCCACTACGCGTACGATCACGAGGGCACGCCGGCGCGGCGCGTGGTCCACATCGACCGGGGCGTCTTCCAGGGCTTCATGAACAGCCGCCAGACGGCGGCGATCTTCGGCGGCGAGCCGAACGGCCACTGGACGGCGACGGACGCCGCGCTCGTTCCCCTGGTCCGCATGTCGAACACCGTCTTCGGCGCGGGCACGCGCGCGCCCGAGGACATCGTCAAGGAGGTGGACCGCGGCTGGTACTTCGCCGGCCACCGGACGCCCTCGATCGCCGAGAGCCGCGAGAACTTCCGGATCTCCGCGCGCGCCGCGTGGGAGATCCGGAACGGCGAGCTCGGCCGTCTCCACCGTGACGGCGGCATCGTCGCGGACAGCCGCGACTACCTGATGAACGTGGACGCGGTCGGCTCGGACTTCCGCCTCTATCCCATCCCGAACTGCGGCAAGGGCCAGCCGATGCAGGTCAAGAAGCTCGGCAACGGCGGGCCGACGATGCGGAGCCGCGCCCGCGTCGCCGGAGGCTAGCGGTGCGCGGGACGCTCGGCGTGCTCGTCGCGGCCGCGATCCTGCTCCTGGGCGCAGCGCCCGGAGCGCCGCCGGAGTCGCCGGTGAGCTTCGTCGCGGTGGATGAGCTCAAGGCCCTCCTCGACCGCGGCGTGGCCGCGGACATCATCGACGTCCGTCACTTGCCCGAGTACGTCGAGATGCACATCAAGGGCGCGCGCTCGATGCCGCTGCGCTCGGTCCCCGAGCGCGCGGGCGAGATCCCGAAGACCGGCCTCGTCGTCTTCTACTGAACGTGCCCCCACGCGCTGTCCCGGGGGGCCAGCGACGTCCTCTACCAGATGGGCTGGCGGAACCACCGCGTCCTCGACGAGGGTCTGCCCGGCTGGCACGCGAAGGGTTACCCCGTCGAAGGGACGAACGTGACGGCGGAGCCCCGGCACTGAGGGCCCGATGAAGAGCGCGGCCGAGCTCGCCGTGGCGACCGAACGCGCCCTCGAATACGCGCAGCGCCAGCCCGGCGTCAGCGAGGCCGAGGTGTTCACGTCCGCGAACGGCGCCCTCCTCGCCCGGCTCAACTACACGTCGCACATCCCGTGCAACGGCGTCGAGGAGCCGAAGTCCACCGAGTCGTGCGGGATCGGAATCCGCGCCGTCTTCGACGCGCCGGACGGGCCGCGCGTCGGCTTCGGCAGCGAGCCGAGCGATCTCACCGCCGCGGGCGCCGAGCGCGCGCTCGCGCGGGCCCGCCGGACGGCCGTCGCCGACCCCGACTTCGTCTCGCTCCCCCGCCCCTCGCGCGAGCCGCGGGCGCTCGCGGGCTACCACGACCCCCGGCTCATGGAGGTGGACGACGCGAGCCTCGTCGAGGCGGGCTGGAAGGTGGTCAATGGCGCGCTCCGGACGTTCATGGCGTCGGGGCGGCTGGCGGCCCTCGCCGACAGCGACGCGGGCCTGCGCCGGCTCGGCCTCATCGTGGGCGGCGACGTCACGATCCTCCAGGAGCGGATCGCGATCGCCTCGACGCACATGCCCCGCGTGCAGACGGACGAGACCACGCTGATCACCGCGTTCGTGACCGCCATGGTGGAGGCCCACGGCGCGAAGGGCTCCGGCGCATCCACCGGTACGCGTCGCGACCACTTCACCGACGAGGCCGGCGTCGAGGCCGCCCAGAACGCCATCCGCGCGATCGGCGGCGAGCGGGTATCGTCGGGCGAGTACACGGTGATCTTCGGCCGCCAGCCCGTCGCCGACCTCCTGAACAACATCGTCGTCCCGGCCTGCACCGCGGGCGCCTTCTACCGCTCGAACACCCCGTTCCTCGGCAGGCTCGGCCGGCCCGTCGCATCGCCGCAGCTCAGCGCCTATGACCACGGGGCGATGCCCGGGCTCGTGGGCTCGAAGGGCATCACCTGCGAGGGGCTGCCGACCGGCCGCACCGACCTGATCCGGAACGGCGTCCTCGTCGGCTGCCTCTCCAACTGGTACGAGACCCAGCGGCTCCTGCACGACCCGGCACTCGGCGAGAAGCTCGGGGCCACGGGCACGGCCGCGGAGGCCGCGCTCGCGCCGCGGAACGGCTTCCGCTTCGGCATCGGCGGCGGGCGGCAGTTCGACACGCCCCCCGGGATCGCCGCCTCCAACGTCGTGGTCGAGGGCGCCGACCCGGTGACGCTCGACGAGCTCCTGCGCACCGTGAAGGACGGCCTGTACGTCGGGCGCATCTGGTACACCTACCCGATCAACGGGCTCCGCGCGGGCGATTTCACCTGTACGGTCGTCGCCGATTCCTATATCATTCGCGATGGGCGGCTCGCGGCGCCCATCCGGGCGAACGCGATCCGGATCAACGACAACATCGCGAAGATCCTCGGCAACGTCGTCGGCATCACCAAGGACGTGCGGGGCACGATCGTCTGGGCCGCGGACGAGGTCGTGTACGCGCCCGAGATCGCCGTTCGCGGCGTCCGCATCGACGCCATCGCCCCATTCCAGGAGGAGCTCGACTGATGGGAGACGCTCGCCTCGAAGCGATCGCGCGCGAGTGCCGGGTCCAGATCATCCGCATGCTCACCCACGCGGGATCGGGCCACCCCGGCGGGTCGCTCTCGGTGATCGACCTCCTGACGGCGATCTATTTCGGTCGGCTCCGCCACGACCCGAAGCGTCCCGACTGGCCCGAGCGCGACCGCGTCGTCCTCTCCAAGGGCCACGCCGTCCCGGCGCTCTACACGGTGATGGCGAAGTCGGGCTACTTCCCCGAGTCCCGGCTCATCACGCTGCGGAAGCTCGGCTCGCCGCTCCAGGGCCATCCCGACCGCACGATGCTGCCCGGCATCGAGGCGGCGACCGGCTCGCTCGGCCAGGGCCTCTCGATCTCGCTCGGCCTGGCCCTCGGGGCGAAGCTCGCCGGGTCCGCGGCGCGCGTCTACTGCATCCTCGGTGACGGCGAGACCCAGGAGGGCCAGGTGTGGGAGGCCGCGATGGCCGCGCCGAAGCTCGGCCAGCCGGGTCGCCCGCTCGACAACCTCTGCGTGATCCTCGACTACAACAAGATCCAGCTCGACAACTTCGTGAAGAAGATCCTCGACCTCGAGCCCGTCGTCGCCAAGTGGCAGGCCTTCGGCTGGCCGGTCATCGAGATCGACGGCCACGACATGGACCAGATCGAGAAAGCCCTGGATCAGGCCGAGGCCACGAAGGGCGGGCCGACCTTCGTCGTCGCGAACACGGTGAAGGGCAAGGGTGTCTCCTTCATGGAGAACGACCCCGAGTGGCACGGCAAGGCGCCCAAGCCTGCGGAGGCGATCCGCGCGATCCGCGAGATCCTCGGCGTCCCCGAGCCGGGGTGGAGCGACTACCTCGCCAAGAACCCGGCGACGCGAGCCGTCGTGGACGAGCTCGCCGCCCTGGAGGCCAAGTGATGCCGGCCAAAGCCAGCCGCGCGGCGTTCGGCGAAGCGCTCATCGAGCTGGGGGCGAAGGACGAGCGCATCGTCACCGTGGACGCCGACCTCTCGAAGTCCACGATGACCGCGAAGTTCGCGAAGACCTATCCCGGACGCGCCTTCAACGTCGGCATCGCCGAGGCGAACATGATCGGGATCGGCGCGGGACTGGCGCTCGCCGGCAGGATCCCGTTCGTCTGCTCGTTCGCGTGCTTCGTCGCCGGCCGCTTCGAGACGATCCGGATCTCGGTCGCCTACACCGCCGCCAACGTGAAGATCGTCGGCACTCATTCGGGCATCGCGATCGGCGAGGACGGCTACAGCCAGATGGGCCTCGAGGACATCGGGTGCATCCGGACGCTGCCGAACATCCCGGTGATCCAGCCCGCCGACGAGCTTGAGACCAAGCAGGTGATCGCCTACGCCGCCGAGCACGAGGGGCCGCTCTACCTCCGGCTCACGCGCCAGAACCTCGAGCCCGTCTGCCCGCCCGACTACCGCTTCCAGCTCGGCCGCTGGCTCGTGCTGCGCCCCGGGACCGACGTGACGCTGATCGCCTCGGGCGGGACGGTCTTCAACGCGCTCGAGGCGGCCAAGCGGCTCGAGGCCGAGGGCATCGCGGCCGAGGTCATCGACGCCGCGTGCATCAAGCCGCTCGACGAGGAGCTGCTCCTCCGCTCGGCCGGCAAGACCGGTCACGTCGTGACGGTCGAGGACCACTCGATCACCGGGGGGCTCGGCGGCGCCGTCGCCGAGACGCTCGCCGAGGTGCTGCCCACGCCGGTGAAGCGCCTGGGCGTCCAGGGCTTCGGCGAGTCGGGCGACGCAAAGGGGCTCTACGCCAAGCACGGCCTCGACCCGGCCGGGATCGCGGAAAGCGTCAGGAAGTTCCTGAACCGCTAGGCGAGCGCGGCGAGACCGTACGCGAGGCCGAAGGCGATCGAGCCCAGCCCCGCGCACACGGCGAGCGCCCGGCGGGCGCGGCCGAAGCCGAGCGCGAGCGAGACCGGGTAGGCCATCGCCGCCGTCAGCAGCGTCATCCCGAGGATCGTCCCCACCCCGAAGACCGCGAGGTAGGCGACGGCGCCCGCCGTCGAGTCGAGCGTCGCCAGCACGAGGAGCGAGGCGGCGGCGCTGCCCGCCATCCCGTGGACCGCGCCTACCGCGAGGGCGCGCAGTGGCAGCCGCCCGCGCCGCACGGCGAGCGCAGCGAGCAGGCTGCGCGACGGGTGCACGTGCGGGTGGGCGTGGACCCGGGGGCCGTGGACGTGAGCATGACTGTGCACGGCTTCGAGGTGGCCGTGGTCGTGGTCGGCGGCGAGGTGTGCCCGCGGCACCGTGTCGAGCCCGCGCGCCGCGTCGCTGAGCCGCCAGATTCCCAGCACGATCAGCATCGCGGCCACCAGCAGCTCGAGGCCGCTTGCGACACCGGGGCCAAGCGTGAGCCTGAACCCGACGATCAGCGCGCCGGCGAGCGTGAGGGTCGCCATGTGGCCCACTCCCCAGAGGACGCCGACCAGGGCGCCGTCGGCGAAGCGCCGCTCGCGCGTCACGATCGTCGCCACGGCGACGAGGTGGTCCGGATCCGTCGCGTGCTGGAGGCCGAGGACGAAGCCGAGGAGGACCGCCGAGAGGACCGGGTCCACTAGATCCCGAGGCGGAGCACCGCCTCGTCGATCCGCGTCTTGTGCGCCTTCACCCAGTCCTCGAGCGACGTCTTCTCGTCCTTCTCCGCGCGCTGCGACGCCTGGGCGAGGAGCGCCTCCGCCTGGCCCTTCGGCAGGACCACGATCCCCTCCTCGTCGGCGACGACGACGTCGCCCGGCGCGACCGTGACGCCGCCGCACACCACGGGGACGTCGATCAGCCCCTTCACCTTGCGCACGCCGGGGATCGGGATCACGCCGCGGGCGAACACCGGGAAGCCGCGCTCGCGCGTCTCGGCGAGGTCGCGGATGACGCCGTCCACCACGAAGCCGGCGATGCCGCGCTGCTGGGCGTGGGCGCACACGTTGCCGCCCGCCATCGCCCAGTTCGAGTCGCCCGCGGCGCACACGATCACGACGCCCGCGGGCGCCCGGTGGATCGCGACGTGGAGCATCAGGTTGTCGCCGGCGGGACACGCGACGGGATACGCGGGACCGCAGAGCCGCGGCATCGGCGCCCAGAGCGGGCGGATCGCGGGGTCCATCACGCGGTCGCGCGTGAGCACGTCGGCGTACGCCGTCGGCGCCAGCTTGGCGAAGGCGCGGATGTCCATGGAGGTCACTCCGACATTTTGAGGAGCAGCCCGGTGCGCCGCGCGCGCCGAATCGTCGCGAAGAAGGCCCAGTGCGCGAGCGCCGCGTAGAGCGCGGACAGCGCGAACCCCGTCGCGAGCGGTGCCCGGAACTCCGAGGCGAACCCGAAGTGCGCGCGGTAGGCGTCGAGGAAGTACGTGAGCGGGATCGCCGCCGCGAGCGCCGCGACGGGCTCGGGCAGCACCGACACGGGATAGTAGAGGCCCGCCAGCACGAGCACGAGGTTGACGCTCGACCAGGCGAAGGCCTCGGCGCGGTTGCCGAAGAGCGTGATCAGCGCGCAGACGGCGACGCCGACGATCCAGGCGGTGAGGAAGCACCCGGCGAGGAACGCGGCGACGGCGAGCGGGCCGGGCGCGAGCACGCGCAGGTCGAACGCCCACCAGCCGAGGCCCGCGAGCAGCGCGAAGATCACGAGGCCGCGCGTGATGCCGACGAGCCACGAGCCGAGCGTCAGGTGACGGACCCCGATCGGCGCGAGGAACTGGTGCTTCAGCGACTTCGACCACACGTCGAGCAGCACCGCGTAGGCGACCTCGAGCTGGCAGACGTTGACGACCGAGAGCGCGATCGTCCCGATCATGACGAACGAGGCCTGCTCGGGCGTGAGCCGGAGGAAGCGCGTCATGAGGCCGATCGAGAGGACGCCGACGATCGGCCAGAAGAGGAGCTCGAAGAAGAAGAACACGTTGCGCGAGGCCATGAGCGCGTTCCGCACGACGACGGCCCAGACCGCGACGGCCTCAGCGCGCCAGCTCAACGAAGACCTCCTCGAGCTCGGGCCCGTGGACCTGGACGTTCCGCACCACCACGCCGTCGGCGTGGAGCGCGCGCAGGATCTCGGGGAGCCGCTTCTCGGCGTCGTCCACGGTGCACTCGACCCGGCCGCCGGCCGCCGCGCAGCGGAGGACGCCGGGCGCCTCGGCGAGCCACGGCACCGCCGGCGGGTCGAGCTTCAGCGCGATCACCTCGCCGACGCGGATCTGGCGCTTCAGCTCCCCGGGCGTGCCCCGCGCGAGGATCCGCCCGGCCTTGATGAAGGCGATCTCGTCGCAGAGCTCGTCGGCCTCGCGCATGTAGTGGGTCGTGAGCACGATCGTGATCCCGCGCTCGCGCCGGAGGCGCCGGATGTGGTCGCGCACGCGGACCGACACGTCCGGGTCGAGGCCGAGCGTGGGCTCGTCGAGGAAGAGCAGCTCGGGATCGTTCACGAGCGACTTCGCGAGCGCGACGCGCTGCTTGAGGCCGGTCGAGAGCTCGTTGTAGGGCACGCGCCGATACGGCGCCAGCTCGTAGACCTCGACGAGCTCGTCCACCTTCCGCCGCAGCGCCGCGCCGTGGAGGCCGTAGAGTCGGCCGTAGAAGGCGACGATCTCGCCCACGCGCAGGCTCCACAGGAACGACGGCCGGCCGCTCGCCATGTTGAGCCGCCGGCGGAGCGACGCGGCGTCGCGCAGCACGTCGAGCCCGAGGACGGTCACGCTCCCGCCGTCGGGCGTCAGGAGCGTCGTCAGGATCGAGAGGAGCGTGGTCTTCCCCGCTCCGTTCGGACCGAGGAGGCCGAAGATCGCGCCGCCCGGCACCGCGAGGGACACGCCGCGCAGGGCTTCCGTCCGGCGCCGCCGCGGCCAGCCCGAGTGAAAGGTCTTCGTGACGTCGCGCGCGTCGATCGCGAGCATGCCCGACGATGGTACCATGCGGCGCATGACGGTCTCCGGCGAGTGGCGCTGCCCCGTCGCGAGCGTCCCCCCCGGGAGCACGGCGGTGTTCAGCCTCGAGTGTGACGGGCGCGCCGTGAAGGGCTTCGTCGTCAACTTCGAGGGCCGCTACAGCGCCTGGGTGAACAGCTGCCCCCACGTCGGCACGCCGCTCGACCTCTGGCCCAACGAGTTCTTCACCGAGGACGGTCGCGCGCTGGTCTGCTCGACCCACGGCGCGCTCTACGAGCCCGACACCGGCTTCTGCACCGCGGGCCCGTGCGCCGGCGACCGCCTGACGCCGCTGGCGCTCGCCGTCGAGGGCGACAGCCTGGTCGTCCGCTGCGGACCGGCGTGAGCGACCTGGAAGAGGTCGAGCAGGCGAACGGGCGCTTCTATCGCGCCTTCGAGGCGCTCGACCTCCGCGAGATGGAAGCGGTCTGGGCCCACGGCGAGAACGTCAAGTGCGTCCACCCGGGCTGGCCGCTCCTCATCGGCTGGGACGCCGTGCGGTCGTCGTGGCAGGCCATCTTCGAGAACGCGGCGGAGATGCGCTTCACGATCTCGGAGGTGCTCGCCGACGTCACGGGCGACCTCGCCTGGGTCACCTGCACCGAGAACATCCTCTCCGAGGTCCGCGGGCGCGTGACGGTCACCTCGGTGCTCGCGACCAACATCTTCGAGCGCGCGTCCGACGGCTGGCGGCTGGTCCACCACCACGCCTCGCACGTCGTCGGCTCGGCGCCCGACGCGGGCAACCCGGTTGCTTGATTTCGCCGTCTAGCCGCCGCGCCGGAGCAGCACGAACCCGCCCGCGCGCGCGACCGGGCGGTGGGCGGGCAGCGCCGGCCGGGCGATCACCGCGTCGCGCTCGAGGACGTACGCGCTCAGCTCACCAAGCACCGGGAAGATGTAGACCTCGCGCCGCGTCGCGAGATGGGGCACGAGGCGCTCGTTCGTGCTCACGGCCGCCTCGGGGGGGATCCGCGGGAGCAGCCTGCGGAGCTCCCGCTGCTCCGCGGTCGGCATCCAGCGAGGCACGGCCAGGTCGTTCACCGTCCGCGCCGTGAGCGCGGCGGCGGCCAGGAACGCGAACGCGAGCAGGGCCCCCGGCGCGGTGAGCCGTGGTCGCGGCCTCGCGTCGGCCCACGCGCCGAGGCGCCTGTAGCCGTCGACCGCCGCCAGGGCAAGGAACGGGAGGACGAGGGAGACGTACTGCGAGCGATAGTTGACCAGGACCGGGTCGAGGCTCATGAGGTTCAGGGCGAGGCCCGGCAGCGCCGCGGCGAGCGTCCGCGGCGCGAGCAGTGGCAGGAAGGCGAACGGCGCCAGCATCGCGAGCAGATAGACGAGCTTCTTCGCCGTGACCACGACGGCGAGCCAGCGCCAGGGCCGGAACGGCAGCGTCACGAGGATGTCCCCGAGCGAGGCTCCGAGGTGCTGGTAGCGGTTGAGGTGCGGGTACGGGCTCCCGCGGAAGTACGGCATCACCCACGTGACGTCGGCGAAGAGGACGGCGACGGCCAGGACCGCCACGAGCGCGCCCGTCAGGCGGCGCCCCCTGGCGAGTGCCAACCAGACGCCGAAGCCGAGCACCGCGACGGCGCAGTCCTCTCGGCCCGTGAAGATCAGCGCCAGCGCCGCCGCGCACCAGCCGTAGCGCCGCGTGTCGAACGCGAGCGCGGCGCCGATCACGAGCGGGATCGTGAACGCCTGGGGGTGGATGTCGCGCACGTTGACGCCGTGGAGCGAGGGATTGACGAGGTAGAGGAGCGCGAGCCCCGCGGCGAGGCGTCCGGCGTCGGGGCGCGGCGCGAGGCGGCCCGCGGCGTAGCGGTAGAGCGCGACGGCGCCGCCGGCCAGGATGAGCGTCTGCGTGACCAGGAGCGCCGTCCCGCCGGGCCAGAGCCAGCCGAGGGGCGCCAGGAGGTACAGGACGGGCGAGAAGTGGTCGCCCCACGCGTGCATCGGCGGGAGCGTGACGTACGCGCCATGGCCCCGGGCGATGGACCACACGACCTGGACGTAGTAGCCGAGGTCGAGGGCGTGGGTCTGGAACGTCAGGTGCCGCGTCACGACGATGAACCCCATCACGAGCACGTACACGGCGACGCCGACCCCGACGACGCGCGAGGGCCGCGCCGCCGGCAGCGCGACGGGCGCCGCGAGGAGGCGGAGCGCGACGACAGCGACCAGCGCGACCAGGAAATCCTCGGGACGCGTCAGCGGGATCCCGCGGACGGTGGAGCCCCCGGTCGCGATGACGATCGCGAGCAGGCACACGAGCGCCGCCGCGGCCGCGTCGAGCGGACGGGCGAGCGCCTTCACGGAAGCTTGTGGTAGCGGGCGCGGAGGCTGTCGAAGCGGCGCGAGCGCCGCAGGCCGAGCTTGTGGACCGTGTACCAGAAGAGGACCGCGAGGATCCTGAGGCCGTAGACGCTGGACGCGACGAAGCCCGCCGACGACGCCTCCGGGAAGTAGCGCGTCGGCACCGCGATCTCGGCGATCCGGAAGCGCGCCGCCACGACCTGCGCGACGATCTCCTGGTCGAAGACGAAGCCGTCGGAGTTCGCGCCGAAGTTCACCGTCTCCAGCACCTCGCGGCGGAAGGCGCGGTAGCCCGTGTGGTACTCGGAGAGCCGGAGCCCGAACACCCGGTTCTCGAGCCCCGTGAGGAACCGGTTCGCGACGTACTTCCACCACGGCATCCCCTGCGC
>DATFVL010000211.1 GCA_035260325.1 Candidatus Methylomirabilota bacterium
CCGAGTCCGCCTCCGAGGACGCGTAGAGGGAGAAGTCGTCCCGCCGCGTCACGCGCTCGTCCTCCGCGCCACCGACTCCGGGCTGGTGCGCCTCGCACCAGCGCGTGTACACCAGCGCCCGGGTCGGATCGACGTCGGGATCGCAGCCGGGGCACCACGCCTGCACGACCATCGGGCTGTCGGGGAGGGCGCTGTCGTTCATGGGAGCCGGCTCGCCACGGGGGGCGCGGGCAGGGTCACCCGCCAGCGCGCGAGCCCGTCCTCGCAGTGGAGGCAGGTCTGCACCTCGGGCCGGGCGTGGAGCCGCGCCCGAGCGATCGCCCCGCCGCACTCGGCGCAGGTCCCATACTCACCCCGGCTCAGCCGCTCGAGAGCCTCAGCCAGCTCGTCCATTGAAGACCTCCCGGTCCGGGCACCCTCGTCATGGCCGTTCCACCAGTGATGAGGTGGAGTCTAGCGATTGGGGAACGCGCGCGAATCGGGCAGGTACCCCAATCGGCGGTCAGAGAATCCTCGCTCCGGGGAATTCCCCTACCTGAGCCTCCGTGCCCCCGAGCCGCACGGCGTTAGTTCGTCTCGGGACCTGAAACGCGCGGCGCTTGCCCACGACTCAGCCACGACGCGAGCGACACGTAGCTCTCCCTACCGCACTTCGGACACCGCCGCTCGTCGGCGTCGAAGACCGTCTCGTCGCGCAGGCAAAGCATCGCCCGGTCGAGCGGTACCCAGACGGCGCCCAGCACGCGCGGCATGTCGAGCCCGCTTCGCCGCATGCTACGCCCCTACCGCTCCGAGCCCCGCGGGCTCAGCGTTGCATACGGGCTGCAGCTCACGAATGACCACCTTCTCCCCTCCGCGCTCGCCTCGGTCGCTCAGAAGCGAGGCTCGATGGCAAGGAGGTTGTCTCTTGGGGATTCTCCTGAACAGCAGGTGATTCCCGGATTCACTGCAGAAGAATCCCCGAGTGGGCCATACGGACTCGCCCGGAGGTCGCGCGCGGCCAGCCTGAGGCGACTCCTCAGCGGCAGGAGTAAATCAGTCGGGAATTCCGGCGAAGTTGGGGGTCGCCAGGTTCGCCACGACCCCGAGGAGGGCGTCCAAGTCCACGGGCTTTTCGAGGTAGTACTGGAAGCCCGCTCTGAGCGCGCTCGCCCGGTGGTGCGGCCCAGCGAGCCCGGTGAGGGCGGCGGCGGCTGTGGCGCCATCCGCGTGCCTCCATTCCGAACACTCTGGTCGCCGCATGTGCCGCGCGCGAGTTGCGGGAGAGCAGGCTCGCGCCTGGGAATTCCCCGGAGAACCAGGTAAAGCCCCTACATCCCGCGTGGAGAACCCCCCAGAGTTCGTGCCGGGAAAGCCCGAGCAGTGCCAACGATTGCGGACACTTGTCGCTGACGACGGGCTCGTCCCACGCGCGGACGTCGAACGGCTGCGGTGCCGAACCGCCCTGTCAATCCAGGGGTTTTGCGAGCCCGATCAGTTATTCACAAGGGCCTTGTCATTGGTTTTCAGCGGCCTCGGTCGAGGATTCACCTGATTGGCCGTCCCGGCCTCGCCGCCTACCGTGGCCTCGGGAGCAACGTGCTCCATGTCGCACACGCGCGAACGCGAGCGCCGCGCCCGGGGGGCGGGCAGGGAGAGAGCGATGCGGACGAGAACGGTGACGACGATCGTGGCAGCGTGGCTGTTGGTGGCCGCACCGGCCGCCGCGGGGCCGGCGGTGGGGCCCCGTGAGGCCGTGGAGACCGCGCTCACGCAGGTCCTAAGCCTCGCGCAGCACGGCGCGGCGAGCGGCGCCTCCACGTCCGACCGGCTGGCGGAGATCCGCCGGATTTCCCGCGAGACCTTCGACTTCGACGAGGTCGCGCGGCGTTCGCTCGCGCGTCACTGGCAGGTGCTGAGGCCGGAGGAGCGGGCGGAGTTCGTGACGCTCTTCCGCGACCTGCTGGAGCGCTCCTACCTCACCCAGGTCGAGGCGTGCTCGGGCGAAACGATCACCTTCACCGGCGAGTCGGTCGAGGGCGACCTCGCCACGGTGCACTCCAAGGTGGTGACCGGGCGCGGCACGGAGATCCCGCTCGACTACCGCATGCACGTGCGCGACGGCCGCTGGCGGATCTACGACGTGGTGGTGGGCGGCTGGAGCTTCATCGCGAGCTACCGGAGCCAGTTCGACCGCGTAATCCGGGTCGAGTCGTACGCCGCGCTGCGCGACCGGCTGCGGAAGAAGACCTTCGACCACGCCGTGGCCGAAGGCCGGCCGGAGTCATAGCCATGCCAAACCGAGTGCTGCTCGCCGATGACCATGTGATCGTGAGGCAGGCGCTGGGCGCCCTCCTCGAGCGGGAGGGGTTCGAAGTCGTGGGGGCGGTCGGCGATGGCCAGGAGGCGCTGCGTGTGGCTCGGGAGCGCCAGCCGGACGTGGCCATCCTGGATTTCTCCATGCCGCTCTTGAACGGGCTCGACGCCGCGCGGGAGATCCTGCACGCGTGCCCGCGCACGCGGGCCATCTTATTGACCATGCATACGGACGACCATCGGGTCCTCGAGGCGCTCCGCGCGGGCGTCAGGGGCTACGTCGTCAAGTCCCAGGCCGCCGCCGATCTGATCCGCGCGATCCACGAGGTCCTGCGCGGCGCGACCTACCTGAGCCCCGGCATCTCGGAGACGGTCGTCCAGGCGTACCTGAACAAGTCGGACGTGCCGGTCGACCCGCTCTCGCCCCGGGAGCGGGAGGTGCTGCAGCTCATCGCGGAGGGGAAATCCACGAAGGAGATCGCCGGACTCCTCTCGATCAGCTTCAAGACCGCGGAGTCGCACCGGACGCGGCTCATGCGGAAGACCAACATCCATGAGACCGCCAGCCTCGTCCGCTACGCCGTCCGGCGCGGGTTGGTCCAGGCCTAGCCGACGCCGGGCCGGGGCAGGGTTCACGCGCCGCGGTCGCGGCGGTACGCCTCGTGTTCCTCCCTGAGGATCCGGAAGAGCGCGGGCACCAGGGTCCGCCGCATCTCCGTCTTCGTCTGTCCCGTGAACTCTGGGTTCTCGCGCGCGTCGAGTCGCTCGCGCAGGATCGCCTCCGCCGTCCCACGGTGACCCCCGGCCAGGCGGAGCGCCTCCTCGGCGCCCGCCACGAGCGTCGGGGCGTCCTTCATGACGCCCTGGATCTCGGCGAAGAGCTCATCCACGTTCGCGCCCGCGCCGAGCTCGGCCTCGATACCAGCCATGAAGCGGTCCACGGCCCCCAGCGTGTCGCCGCCTGCCGTGCGCACGGCTGTCCTCGCGATCGCTCGTAGCCGGCTCTCGGGCTGGTCGGCGGTCACGGATGTCCCCCGGTGAGAGTGCGCTGCCCGCCCCGGCCGATCATACCCTCATCCCGGGGCCTCGGGCGGATCGGCTCTAAGATAGGCGCCGCCCTTTCTGTGCGACCATGACGTGGAGGTCCGCAGCGTGGCGGTCCGCGGACCCCGTGAGGAGACCGCATGACCGGCGCTGACACGATCCGGCACCTCTGGACCCACAAGACGCAGGATCACCCCTGGCTCGCCGACGAGGATCTGGTCATCGATCGCGCCGAAGGCGTCTGGGTGTGGACCCAGCGGGGCAAGAAGCTGATGGACGGGTTCGCGGGCCTCGCCGTCGTGAACGTGGGCCACGGGCGCCGCGAGATCGCCGAGGCGATCGCCGAGCAGACGATCCGCCTCGCGTACTACCCGACCACGCGCCAGTTCTCCAACCGGCCGGCGGCGGAGCTGGCGGCCAAGCTCGCCGCCCTGACGCCCGGCGATCTCAAGTACACACTGTTCGCGGTGAGTGGGTCCGAGGCGAACGAGCGCTCGATGCAGATCGCCCGGCACTACTGGCTCGCCCGCGGCCGGGCAGGCAAGCACAAAGTCCTGGCGCTCGAAGGCGGCTACCACGGGGCCACGACCGGCACCTTCGCCGTGTGCGGCCTCCCGCACATGGTCGAGGCCTACGCGCCGCTCCAGCTCCCGGGTTTCGCGAAGGTCGCGCCGCCGCACCCGTTCCGCGACCGCGGCGAGGGGACCGAGGCGGAGCTCGTGGAGCGGCGCGCCGCCGCGCTGCGCGAGGCCATCCTGCGCGAGGGCCCCGAGACCGTCTCGGCCGTGATCCTCGAGCCGATCCTGTCCTCGGGCGGCTTCATCATCCCGCCGCTCGGCTGGCTGCGCGCGGTGCGGGCGATCTGCGACGAGCTCGAGGTCCTGCTGATCGCCGACGAGGTCATCACGGGCTTCGGGCGCACGGGACGGTGGTTCGCGGTCGAGCACGAAGGCGTCGTGCCCGACCTCATGTCCGTGGCGAAGGGCATCACCTCCGGCTACATCCCGCTGTCGGCGAGCATCGCGCGGGAGCACCTCGCCGACGCGTTCCCCGACGACGCCACGGAGGAGAACGTCCATCCCAACACCTACGCGGCCCACCCCGTGGCCTGCGCGGCCGCACTGGCGAACCTCCGGATCATGGAGGTGGACGGTCTCGTCGAGAACGCCGAGAAGATGGGCGCGCGGTTCTGCGAGGGCCTGGGGGCGGCGCTCGGGCGCCAGGCAATCGTCGGCGACGTGCGCGGCCGCGGGCTCCTGGTCTGCGTGGACCTGGTCGAGCCCGACGGCTCCGGCCGGCCGCTCGACGCCAAGCGGGTCGCCGAAATCGACAGGAAGGCGTGGGACCGGGGGGCGATCGTCTACGCGCGGGGAACCGTCGTCAGGCTGGCGCCGCCGCTCTGCATCAGCCGCCAGGAGGTGGATGAGCTCGTCGGGATCGTGGCCGACAGCGTGGACGAGCTCGGACGGGAGCTCGCCGGCTGAGCGCTACCCCCGGCCGACGAACGGCATCTTCGTCGCCATGACCGTGAGGAACTGGACGTTCGCGTCCAAGGGCAGACCGGCCATCAGCACGACCGCGCGCGCGACGTTCTCGACGTCCATCGTGGGCTCCGGCACGACCGTCCCGTTCGGCTGCGGGACGCCTTTCTTCATCCGCTCCGTCATTGGCGTCGCGGCGTTGCCGATGTCGATCTGGCCGCAGGCGATGTCGTACTTCCGGCCGTCGAGGGAGGAGGCCTTGGTGAGGCCGGTGATCGCGTGCTTGGTCGAGGTGTAGGGAGACGAGTTGGGCCGCGGGGCGTGCGCCGAGATGGAGCCATTGTTGATGATGCGCCCGCCGCGGGGCTCCTGGCTCTTCATGATCTTGAACGCTTCCTGCGTGCAGAGGAACGCGCCGGTCAGGTTGGTGTCCACGACCGCCTTCCACTGCTCGTAGGTCAGGTCTTCGAGCGGGATGGCGGGCGCGCCGATCCCCGCGTTGTTGAACAGGACGTCGAGCCGGCCGAACGTGTCCTTCGTCCTGGCGAAGAGGGCGCGCACGGACGCGGGATCGCCCACGTCGGTCGGCACCACGAGAGCCCGCGCGCCGGACGGCTTCCCCTCCGCGGCCACGGCTTCCAGTGCCTCCTTGCGGCGCCCGGCGAGCGTGACCGCGTAGCCTTCCCGCATGAGCGCCAGCGCGACGGCCCTGCCGATGCCGCTTCCCGCGCCCGTGACGATCGCGACTTTCCCCGACGCGGCCATGGCGGTCACGACCTCCGGGCGAGGGGCCCGCGGAGCAGGCGGCCGGGGAGGGCCCCGGTGTGCTCGCCGTCCCGCAGGAGGACCTCGCCGTTGACGACGGTGGCGGCGATGCCGCGCGTCTTCTGGATCAGCCGCTTGGCCCCGGCCGGCAGGTCGTGGACCACCTGGGGCATCTCGGGCGCGATGGTGTCGGGATCGAACACCATCAGGTCGGCCGCCATGCCTTCGCGGATGAGGCCGCGGTCGGCGAAGCCCCAGTACGTGGCGGGGACGAGCGTCAGCATGCGGATCGCCTGCTCGAGCGTGAACGCCTGCTTCGTCCGCACCCAGTGGCTGAGCAGGTGCGTCTGGAGCGAGCTGTCCATGAGCTGCGAGACGTGCGCGCCGGAGTCGGAGAACGTCACCACCGCGCGGGGCAGCCGCATGATCTCGAGCGCGACGTCCTGGTCCTCGTTCGCGATCGGCTGCAGGAAGAAGAGGTCGAGGTCCTTCTCGAGCGCGAGGTCGATCATCGCCTCGACGGGGTCGCAGCGCCGCTCCTGCGCGATCTCCGCCACCGAGCGGTGCGGGCCCTCCACCGTGTCCATCACGAAGAGCCACTCGTAGACGGCCGCGCGCGCCTCGGTGCCGCGCGGCTGGCCCTCGAAGCGGGCGCGCGCCGCCTGGACGAGCTTCGGCCGCAGCGCCGGATCGGCGAGCTTCGCCTTCTGCTCGGCGAGCGGCAGCGCCCGGATCTCCTTCCACACGGGGAGCTTGTCGAACGGCAGCTGGGTCTTGAACGAGAGGAGGGCGGAGAGCGCCCGGCTGTGGACCTGGGCGAACATGCGCCCGCCCGCCGCCGCCGTGTCGTCGAGGAGCCTCGCGTAGTCACGCCACACGCCGGGCGCGTCCTTGCGGCTGAACAGGCCGAACGTGACGGGCCGGCCCGTCTCGACGGCGAGCTCGAGCAGCCGCCGGTGATAGTCGCGGCGCGCCTCTTCGTACCCCGGGCCGCGGTCGGTATTCTCGCCCGCCAGCTCGAAGATCCCCGCGTTCAGGTCGCCCATCACGCCGACGAGCCGCCGGACCTCGTCCCAGGCCGCGACGCGGCTCGCGACGGGCCGGCGGTCGGGCGTCTCGTGGCTCGGCGAGCGCGAGGTGGTGAAGCCCATGGCGCCGGCCTGGAGGCCGTCGCGCAGCTCGGCCTCCATCGCGCGGAGATCGTCCTCACCGGCGACCTCGGCGAAGGCGCGCTCGCCCATCACGTACGTGCGCAGCGCCGAGTGGCCGAGGTAGCCGGAGTAGTTGATGCCCTTGGGCAGGCCCTCGAGCACGTCGAGCCACTCCCTGAAGGTCGTCCACTTCCACTTGATGCCCGCCTCCATCGCCTCGGCGGAGATGTCCTCGGCGCGCTGGAGGTTCTTGATGACGAGGTGCTTGTCCTTCTCGGCGCACGGGGCGAGCGTGAAGCCGCAGTTACCCATCACGACGGTCGTGACGCCGTGCCAGCAGGAGCAGGTGCCGAGCGGGTCCCAGAAGATCTGGGCGTCCATGTGGGTGTGACCGTCGATGATGCCGGGGGAGACCACGCGGCCCTCGGCGTCGATGACCTCGCGCGCGCGCTCGCGGATGCGCCCGATGGAGGCGATGCGGCCCTGCCGGACGCCGACGTCGGCGCGGAAGCGGGGGAGGCCGGAACCGTCGATCACCACGCCGTTCTTGATCACCAGGTCGTACGGCATCGTCCGCTCCTCCTTGCCGGGCCCGAGGGATCGCGCTCGTCGCGAAGTAGCCGTATCCTACTACGGATCCGACCAAGGGGGGACATGATGGCGACCGCAACGACGACACGCTGGCACCTCAAGGGCAACGGCTACGAATTCTGCAACTGCGACTTCGGCTGCGGCTGCAACTTCGGCGGCTTCCCCAACTCGAAGGACGGCAGTTGCCGCGCCTTCGTCGGTCTCGCCATCGCGCAGGGGAAGTGCGGGACCGTGGACCTCTCGGGCGTCAGGTGCGCGGGGGTCTACGCCTGGCCCAAGGCGATCCACGAGGGACACGGCAAGGTCGCGTTCGTCGTGGATCCGAAGACGACCGACAAGCAGGTCGAGGTCCTCGGCCAGATCTTCACGGGAAAGCTCGGCGGCATGCCCTGGGAGGTCCTCGGGCCCACGGCCGAGGTCGTCGGCCTCGTGAAGGCGAAGATCACGATCGAGGGCAAGGGACGGAAGAGCACGTTCCGGGCGGAGGGCGTCGGCGAGGGGCGCGGCGACACCTTCAAGAATCCCGTGACGGGCGAGGAGCACCTGGCGGACGTCCATCTGCCCAACGGGTTCATCTGGCGGAAGGGTCAGTGCGGCCAGGGGTCCTTCCGGGCGGCGGCCGCCGGACTGTCGGTCGCGGCGGACAAGACGAACTGGATCTTCTACCAGTTCGACTGGTCGAACGGCAAAGCGCGCAAGTAGATGGGCGACGCGCTCGAAGCGCTGCTCCGGCGTGACCGCGCGATCGTCACCGGGGGGCTCGTCGGCATGGCCGCCCTCGCCTGGCTCTATCTCTTCCGGCTGGCCCGGCCGATGGCGGAGGCGGACATGGGCATGGCGATGCCCCAGATGCAGCCGTGGGGCCCCGCCGACGTGCTCCTGCTCTTCGTCATGTGGGCCGTCATGATGGTCGCCATGATGGTCCCGTCCGCGGCCCCGGTCATCCTGGTCTTCACGACGACGTACCGGCGGCGCCGCGAGCGGGAGCAGCCGGTGGTCGGCACGGGCGTCTTCCTCGCGGGCTACCTCGCGGTGTGGACGGGCTACGCCGCGCTCGCGAGCCTCGCGCAGTGGGGCCTCCACCGCGCGGCGCTCCTATCGGAGACCATGGCGAGCGCGAGCGCCCTGCTGGGCGGCGGGCTCCTGATCGCCGCGGGCGTCTTCCAGTGGACGCCGCTCAAGCACGCGTGCCTGGCCCGCTGCCGCTCGCCGCTCGCCTTCGTGATGAGCGAGTGGCGGGAGGGCGCGGCCGGCGCGCTCGTGATGGGGCTGCGCCACGGGGCCTACTGTCTCGGCTGCTGCGGGCTCCTGATGGCGCTCCTGTTCGTCGCCGGGGTGATGAACCTCGCGTGGGTCGCGGGCATCGCGGCCTTCGTCCTGGTCGAGAAGGTGGTCCCGGGCGGCGAGCACGTCGGCCGCGTCGGCGGCGTCGCGCTCGCCCTGGCGGGGCTCTGGCTCATGGCGCGCGGGTGAGGCGGCGGGCGACGAGCATCCTCAAGGCGCCGGCGCTCAATGAGCTCGAGGAGGCGCCGGGAGTCCAGCGCGCGCCGGCCGGTCGGGGGCTAGCGACGGGCCGGTCGGCGTGAACGACTTCGACCTGTCTCCCGCGCGCCGCTGGGCCATCACCTTCTCCGTGATGATGGTCACGATCATGCAGGTCCTGGACACCAGCGTGACCAACGTCGCGCTCCCCCACATGCAGGGCTCCCTGTCAGCGGGCATCGAGGAGATGTCCTGGGTCGTCACCTCCTACCTCGCCGCGAACGCGGTCGCCATTCCCGCGACGGGCTGGCTCTCGGCCCGGTTCGGCCGCCGGCGGCTCTTCCTGGCGTGCACGGTGCTCTTCACGGTCAGCTCGTTCCTGTCCGGGATGGCGCCCACCCTGGAGTTCCTCGTGGCGATGCGCGTGCTCCAGGGGCTCGGCGGCGGGCCGGTCATCCCGATGGCTCAGGCGATCATGTGGGAGATCTTCCCGCTGCGGCAGCGGGGCACGGCGATGGCCGTGTGGGGCGTCGGCATCATGCTGGCGCCGATCCTGGGGCCCACCGCGGGCGGCTGGATCGCGGACAACTGGTCGTGGCGCTGGATCTTCTACATCAATCTCCCCATCGGGTTCGTCGGCTTCCTGATGGTCAGCGCGTTCCTGTTCGACTCGCCGTTCGTCGCGAAGCCCCGCGGGATCGACGCGCTCGGGCTCGTCCTCATGGTGTGCGGGTTCGGCTGCCTGCAGCTGGCACTCGACCTCGGCGAGAAGGAGGACTGGTTCGATTCGCGCGTCATCGTGGCGCTGTTCGTCCTCGCCGTGTGCGGGCTCACGGGCTTCCTCCTGCGCGAGCTGATGGCCGCGGAGCCGATCCTCGACCTGAGCGTCTTCAACGACCGGAACTTCGCCGTCGGCACGATCTGCATCGCCCTCGTCGGGCTCGGCTTCAACTCCAGCATGCTGCTGATCGCCCTCTACACGCAGAAGATGCTGGGCTACGACGCCTGGAACGCCGGTCTCGTGCTGGCGCCCGGCGGCCTCGGCACGATGCTGGCGCTCATGGTATCGGGGCGCCTCGTCGCCCGCATGGACCAGCGGCTCATGCTGGCCGGCGGGGTCCTCCTGAGCGCCTTCGCGACGCTCTTGATGGCGCGGCTCACCCTCGGCATGGATTACTGGAGCCTTGCCTGGCCCCGCTTCCTCCAGG
This sequence comes from Candidatus Methylomirabilota bacterium, assembly GCA_035260325.1. Taxonomy (NCBI): domain Bacteria; phylum Methylomirabilota (SeqCode); species Candidatus Methylomirabilota bacterium. Next base: position 10,018 of record DATFVL010000211.1, read on the forward strand.
GGTTCTCGATGGGCTTCATCTTCGTGCCGCTCCAGACGCTGACGCTGGCGACCGTCAGCCTCGAGCGGCTCGGGAACGCCACCGCCGCCTACAACATCGTCCGCAACATCGGCGGGAGCGTCGGCGTGGCGGTGGCCACGACCCTGCTCGTCCGGCGCGGCCAGGAGCATCAGACCACGCTGGTCGCCCACGTGAACGTCTGGAGCCTCGACACGGCGGGACGGCTCAGGGAATGGACCGATCACTTCGTGCGTCAGGGGGCGGACACGTTCACCGCCGGCCGGCAGGCGCTGGCGATGCTCTACCGCAGCGCGACCGAACAGGCGCAGGTGCTGGCGTACGCCGACGACTTCTGGCTGATCGCGCTGGTCTTCTTCGCGATCCTGCCCCTGATCCCGCTCATGCGCCGCGTGCGCGCGGAGCAGAACGAGCGCGTCCGCCAGAACGCGGCGCGCGTGGAGCCCCTGCCGGCCCCCAACGATTGAGCGTCGCCGGCGTCAGGCGAGCAGGCCGTAGAAGCGCCCGGCGTTCTCGCAGGTGATCTTGCGCGTGACGTCGGCCGGCAGGTGGCCGAACTGCTCCTCGATGTACTTCCCCGACTCCGGCCAGATGCCGTCGGGGTGCGGGTAATCGGAGCCCCACATGCAGGTCTCCACGCCGATGTCGTCGATCAGCCTCGTGCCGATCCGGTCGAACTGGAACGTCGCTTTGCATTGCCGGCGCCAGTAGTCGCTCGGCTTCATCTTGAGGCCGAGGTCGCGGAAGCGGTCCTCCCACTCGAAGTCCATCCGGTCGAGGGCGTAGGGCAGCCAGCCGATGCCGCTCTCCCCGAAGGAGATCCGGATGTTCGGATAGCGCTCGAGGACGGCGGCGCCGATGACGGCGGAGATGATGTTGATGAGGTTCATCTGGAAGCTGGAGACGCCGGTGAAGAACGCCGCCCGCCGCGTGAGCCCCGTCTGCTTGTCGGCCTTGCCCGGGGGCACGGAAGGGAAGGTGTGGAAGTGGAGCGGCAGGTTGACGTCGTTCACCGCCTTCCAGAACGGCTCCCACACCGGATGCCACATGGGCTCCATGTCCCAGGAGCACGAGAGCTCCACCCCGCGGAGCCCGAGCTTCGCGACACGGTAGAGCTCCTTCACGGCGCCGTCGATGTCGCCGTAGGGCAGGCAGGCCAGGCCGATGGTGCGCTCGGGGTAGGGGCGGCAGAAGCCGACGAGCCAGTCGTTGTAGATCCGGAACATCTCGGCGGCGGCCTCGTGATCGTTGAGCCGTGTGGCGGCGCCGAGAATGCCGTAGATGACCTCGGCCTGAACGCCGTCGCGATCCATGTCCTTGGCGCGGAGGACCGGGTCCGTCGGCCGGCGGATGCCCTTCTTGCCGTCCTCGTAGAGGCCCGTCGAGGCCATCACGTCGACCCGATAGTTCTGCCCGGGCACGTGCTTCTGTCCCGACGGCCCGACGCCGCAGGCGAGCCCGAACGAGGTGCCGTTCTTGGCGGTCCAGTACGGGCCGTCCGGACCCTCGGTGACGAAGGGCACGCGCTCGCGCAACGCCGCCGAGGCGTTGGCGGTGAAGATGTCCGGGGGAAGCATGGGCAGGTCGATGTGGCAGTCGGCGGAGATTCGCGTGTAGCGCATGGCGCCTCCCGGCGATTGGCTCGAGGCTCTGCTGAGACGAACGGTATGGCAGGACGCGGGGCTTGTCAACGCCGGCGGCCGGCGCGCGCGTCCCGGATCGCGCGCCACACGCGCTCGGCCGTCACCGGCATGTCGAGGTGGCGCACGCCGAGCGGCGCCAGCGCGTCGTTGACCGCGTTG
>DATFVL010000212.1 GCA_035260325.1 Candidatus Methylomirabilota bacterium
GCCGACCGCCTGCGCGTGCTCCGGGTCCGCGAGCGTGAGTGACCGCCCGGCGCCGCCGACGCCCCTCGTGATCGTCTCCAACCACGCCGAGATCGTCGGCGGCGGCGAGGAGAGCCTGCTGGGGCTCCTCGGCGCGCTCGACCGCGCGCGGTGGACGCCCGCCGTCGTGGTGCCCGCCGAGGGCGCGGTGGCGGCGCGCGCGCGCGCGCTCGGCGGCGCGGTCCACGTGATCCCGCTGCCCTCGCTCCGTCGGCCCGGACCGGCGCTCGCGAGGAGCGTCGGCGCGCTCCGTCGACTCGTCACGGCGACGGCGGCGGCGCTCGTCCACGCCAACGGCTCGCGCGCGATGGCCTACGGCGGCGTGGCCGCCCGGCTCGCGCACCGGCCCGTGATCTGGCACGTGCGCATCGGCGAGCGCGACCCGCTGCTCGACCGCGCGCTCGGGTGGCTCGCCGACCGCGTCATCGTCATCTCGCACGCGGTGGCGCGCCGGTTCCCGCGCGCCCTGGCGCGGAAGGTCCGCGTCGTCCCGAACGGCGCGGACCTCGAGCGCTTCGCGCCCCGGCCGCCCTCGGCGCGGCTCCGCGCGGCCCTGGGGATCCCCGACGGGACCCCCGCCGTCGTCTCGGTGGGCCGGTTCGTCGCGTTGAAGGGCTACGGGCACCTCCTCGACGCCGCGGCCGCGCTCGACGCGGAGCGGCCCGGGGTCCACTGGATCCTCGTGGGCGACGGCGAGTTGCGGGCGGACCTCGAGGCCCGGGCCCGCAGCCTCGGCCTGGCCGCGCGCGTCCACTTCACCGGCTGGCGCGACGACATCCCCGACCTCATGGCGCTCGGCGACCTCCTCGTTCTGCCGTCGCTCGCCGAGCCCTTCGGGCGCGTGCTGATCGAGGCCATGGCGATGGCCCGGGCAGTCGTCGCGACGTCCGCGGGCGGCGTGCCCGAGATTGTCGTGCACGGCGAGACGGGCCTGCTCGTCCCGCCCGCCGACCCCCGGGCGCTCGCCGCGGCGGTGCGTGAGCTGCTCGACGACCCGGCGCGCGCGGCGCGGCTGGGCGCGGCCGGGCGCCGTCGCGCGCAAGCGGAGTTCGGCCTCGCCCGCCACGCGGCGGCGGTGGGGGCGCTCTACGACGAGCTCCTCTCGGAAGGCCATGGGGGTCTGTAACCTCTGTGGCGGCACGCGTTGGGAGACCCTCGAAGAGGTGGGGACGACGGGCGTCGTGCGATGCGCCTGCGGGCTCGTGTTCGTCACACCCACACCGCCCCGTGCCGCGCTCGAGGCGGCATACGACGCGGCGTACTACCAGCCGTGGCAAGCGGAGATGGGGAGCCGTCGGCGGATCTGGCGGCGCCGTATGGGGCTGGTCGACGCGCTCGTTGCGGCGCCGGGCAGGCTTCTGGACGTCGGTTGCGGTACCGGCGAGTTCCTCGAGCTCGCGCGCGCCCGGGGCTGGCAGGTGACGGGTACTGAGATCTCGGCCTACGCCGTGGCGACCGCGACGACGCGCCGGCTCGACGTCGCCCGCGGCGAGGTGTGGGAGGCGGGCTTACCCCCGGAGGCCTTCGACGTCGCGACCTCGTGGCACGTGATCGAGCACGTGGCCGACCCGCGCCGAGTGCTCGACGAGATGCACCGGGTCTTGCGTCCCGGCGGCTGGCTCGTGCTCGCCACCCCGAACCTGGACGACTGGATCTTCCGGGCGGCATACCGGCTGACCCGCGGCCATCGTCCGCCACTCTACGAGCAGGAGGAACGGGAGATCCATCTCTTCCACTTCTCCGCTCGCTCGCTCCGTGCCCTGGTCGCGGCGGCCGGCTTCGACGTCGTCGCCGTCGGCTTCGACCGAGACGCGGCGGCGGTTGCCACGAAGCGCATCGTCAACGACCTCGCGTATGCCTTCTTTCGCGTGACGGGCATCAACTGGGGCATGGCTCTCCGGCTCACCGCCCGGAAACCCGGCGGCCATGCGGCGTAGCTGGCTCTTCGCGTGCGGTGTGCTCCTCCTTGTGGCTCTCGTCGTCCGCCTCGCGTACATCGACCTCCTCGACGACTCCATGAGCGCCGACGAGGCGGTCGGCGCTCTGATGACGCTCAAGATCGCCCGCGGCGAGGAATTCCCGCTGATGTTCTGGGAAGCCTCGTACTCGGGCACGTTTCCCTTCCTTCTCGGCGCCGTCGGCTTCCGGTTGGTCGAGCCGTCGCTCACGGTGCTGCGCCTCGCGCTCCTGCCGCTGGCGCTTGTCGGCATCGCGGCGACTGTCTCGACCGCGCGCGCCCGCTGGGGCGTCGGGCCCGCGCTCGTCGGCGGCGCGTGGTTCGCCCTTGGCCCGCCTCTGCTGTTCGCCTACTCGACCCGGGCCATGAACGGCTATCCGGAGGTGCTCGCGTTCGGAGGGCTGACACTCTGGTTCGCGACGCGGCTCAGGGAGCGGCCTCGTGGCGAAGCGTCCGGCCTATGGCGGTGGACGCTGTTCGGCGCCGTGGCCGGGTTCGGCGTTTATAGCTTCTTGTTCGTCCTGCCCATCTTCGCCGGCGCCGTCTGGGCTTTGTGCCGCGCCCGCGGCGCGCCGAGCCGCCGCGAGCTCGCGGCCCTGGCCGCCGGATTCCTCGTGGGCGTATCACCCTTCGTTCTCTACAACGTCATCCACCCGGGTGCGTCGGTGATCCGGCTAGGTGCCCGTCTCTTCGATGTTTCCCGGAGCGACGTGGCGGGGTCGTCCCGGCTGCTCGTCCTCGCGGGCGACAAAGCCGCCGGCTACATCTTCCGCCTGGTCCGGTTGCCGGCGACGCTGCTGAGCAACCTGCCACCCGCCTTGGGGCTGCCCGGGTGGGGCATCTGGATCACCGCCGTCGTGGTCGCGATGTCGGTCGTCGCCGCCCGCGCACGACCGCGTCCCGACTTCGGCCTGGACCTGCTCGGGCGGTGCGGGCTGCTCCTGCTGCTCTTTGTATGGGGTTCGGACCTCGACGCCCCCCGCCACCTGTTCCCGTTCTTTCTCCTCGTCCCGCTCGGGATCGCCGCGCTCTGGGCCTGTGCCCCGGGCTGGGTCCGACTCGTGGCAGGCGTCGGCCTGATCCTGGTGCTCGCGAACAACGTCTTCGCAACGGCGCAGGATGCGCACGCCGGTAAGCCGTCGGTGCGAGAGCTGTTGGCGGCCCTGGACGCTCGTGGGGTGCGCTTCGTCTACACGGATTACGCGATCGCATACCCGCTGGTCTTCCTCTCACACGAACGCGTCATCGCCTCTCCCGCAGCCGGGCCGACGAACGTGGACCGATATCCGCCGTACACGCACGCCGTCGCGGCGTCGCCGTGTCCCGCCTACGTCTTTCGGCGGGGCAGCGAAGCCAGTGCGGTCTTTGTGCGCGAGATGCGTCGCGTCGGGATCGCGTTCTCTCGCGAGGAGCTTTCTGAGTTCGATGTTTATGTGCCCGAGCGCCATGTCGATCCGCACGACCTCGCGCTCCTGAGGAGATTCTGAGGGTGCCGAAGGTCGGGGTGGACGGGCGCGAGCTCCGCCCGGGCGTGCGCAGCGGCATCCGCCGCTACCTCGTCGAGGTGCTCCGCGCGCTCTCGCGCGCCGGCTGGCCATGCGTCGTGTACGGCGACCGCGGCAGCGCGCTCGATGAGGCGCTGCCGGGCGTCGCCGCGCGGGTCCTGCCCGGGTCGTGGACGCAGGTCTGGGACCAGGTGAGCCTGCCCCGCGCGCTCCGCGAGGACGGCGCCTCGGTCTTCCTGTCGCCGTACTACAAGGGCCCGCTCCGGGCGCCGTGCCCGGTGGTCCTCACGATCCACGACCTCTACTTCATCGCGTACCCGGGCCGGCCCCGCCCCCTCCGCGACGCGGTGTTGATCCGCGTGGCGCGCCTGTACGCGCGCCGCGCGGCGGCGATCGTCGCCGACTCGGAGCACTCGCGGCGCCAGATCGTGGCCCGGCTCAGGATCGACCCGGCCAGGGTGACGGTGATCCCCGTCGCGCTCGGCCGCGAGTTCACGCCCGCGGCGCCGGCGGCCGGGGTGCGCTACGGGATCACTTCGTCCTACATTCTCTACGTGGGGAACTTCCGGCCGCACAAGAACCTGCCGCGGCTGCTCGCGGCGTACGCGGCGCTGCCCGCGCCGCTGCGCGCGGCGCACGCGCTGGTCCTCGCCGGGGGCGACCGCGCGGGCCGTCCCGCCCTCGAGGCGCTCGCGCGCGAGCTCGGCGTCGCCGACCGCGTGGTGTTCCCGGGCCTCGTGGACGACCGCGACCTGCCCGGGCTCTACGCGGGCGCGACGGCGGCCGTCCTGCCCTCGCTCGAGGAGGGGTTCGGCCTGCCGGCGCTCGAGGCGATGGCGTGCGGGACGCCGGTCGTGGTCTCGAACCGCGGCGCCCTGCCGGAGCTCGTCGCCGAGGCGGGGCTCGTCGCCGACGCCGAGCGCCCGGCGGACCTCGCCGGGGCGCTGGCGCGCGTCCTGGCCGACCCCGGGGTCCGCGCGGAGCTCCGGCGGCGCGGTCTGGCCCGCGCCGGGCTCTACACCGCCGAGCGCACCGCCGGCCGCGTGCTCGACCTCCTGCGACGCGTCGCCGAGGGCCGCCGCTGATGTGCGGCATCGCCGGCTGGGTCGGCGAGGCGCCGCCGGAGCTCCTGCCGCGGATGCTCGACGTGCTCCGCCATCGGGGGCCCGACGACTCGGGCCTCCACACGGAGCCGGGCGTGGCGCTCGGCATGACGCGGCTCGCGATCATCGACCTCGTCACGGGCCGCCAGCCGATGAGCGACGCCGACGAGCGCTACTGGATCGTGTTCAACGGCGAGATCTACAACTTCCGGCAGCTCCGCGCCGAGCTCGAGGCGCGCGGGCGGCGGTTCCGGACGCAGAGCGACACCGAGGTGATCGTCCAGGCGTACGCGACGTTCGGCGCGGCGTGCGTCGAGCGCCTGCGTGGCATGTTCGCGTTCGCCCTCTGGGACCGCGCGCGACGCTCGCTGTTCCTCGCGCGCGACCGCCTCGGCAAGAAGCCCCTCTACTACCGGCACCGCGACGGCGGGCTCCTGTTCGCGTCCGAGCCGAAGGCGCTCCTCCTGCATCCCGCGGTCTCGCGGGAGGTGGACTGGCCGGCCTTCCACCACTACCTCGCGTTCGGCTACACGCCGGCGGAGCGCTCGATCTACGCCGGGATCGTGAAGCTCCCGCCCGCGCACACGGCGACGCTCGCGGACGGGCGGCTGACGCTCGACCGCTACTGGCGGCTGCCGCCGGGGCCCGCGGCGGCGCCGCGGGCGCCGGTCGAGGAAACGGCCGCCGCGGTGCGCGAGGAGCTCCGCGAGGCGGTGCGCCTCCGGCTCGAGAGCGACGTGCCGCTCGGCGTCTTCCTGTCCGGCGGCATCGACTCGAGCGCGGTGGTCGCGAGCATGCGGGAGGTCACGAGCGGGCGCATCGCGACCTTCTCGATCGGCTTCGGCCGCGGCTTCGCGTCGTACGACGAGCTGCCCTACGCGCGGCTCGTCGCGGAGCGCTTCGGCACCGACCATCACGAGGAGCGGCTCGAGCCGAACGTCGCCGAGCTCCTGCCCGCGATCGTCCGCAGCTTCGACGAGCCCTTCGCCGACTCCTCGGCGGTGCCGACGTTCGCCGTCGCCCAGGCGACGGCGCACCTCGTGAAGGTCGCCCTCTCCGGCATCGGGGGCGACGAGACCTTCGGCGGCTACCCGCGCTACCTCGGCGTCCGCCTCTCGGAGCTCTACGCGCGGATCCCGCGCGGCGCGCGGCGCGCGACGAGCGCGCTCGCCCAGCGCCTGGTCCGCGAGTCGCGCGCGAGCCGGAACCTCGGGAGCTGGGTGCGCCGCTTCGCCGAGGGCGGGGAGGTGCCGATGCCCGACCGCTACCTCGGCTGGACGCGCTTCTTCGGCGACGCGGACCTCGGCCGGCTCGCGACGCCCGCGCTGCGCTCGCTCATGACCTCGCCCGTGGACGAGGCGCAGCGGCGCGCGTTCGAGGCGCGCGGCCACGACGATCCGGTGGACGGCGCCTTCCGCGTGGACCTGGCGACGTACCTCCCCGACGACCTGCTCGTCATGGCGGACCGGATGAGCATGGCGAACTCGCTCGAGCTGCGCGCGCCGTTCTGCGACCACCGGATCGTCGAGACGAGCCTCGCCATCCCGCCCTCGGTGAAGATCCCGGGCTACCGGCTGAAGGGGCTCCTCAAGACGGCGTTCGCGGGCGTCCTGCCGCGGCCGGTCCTCGAGCACCGGAAGCAGGGGTTCATGATCCCGCTCGCCGCCTGGCTCGCCGGCGACCTCCGCCCGACGCTGGAGGAACTCCTGGCGCCGTCCGCCGTCGCGGCGCGCGGCCTCTTCGAGCCCGCCGAGGTGGAGCGGCTCAAGCGCGAGCACCTCGCCGGCACGCGCGACCACGCCGACCGCCTCTGGACGCTCATGATGGCGGAGCTCTGGACCCGCGAGTATCTCGACCGAGGCGGGCGGTGGTCGCTCGGCGGCCTGCGCCCGCGCGCGCCCCGCGTCGACCGGCCGGCGCCCACGCCGGCGCGCGCGCTCCGGATCCTCATGGTCTCCGACGTCTCGCCCGCGCGGCCGGCGGGCGGGGGCGAGCGGATGCTCTGGGAGCAGGCGTCGCGGCTCGCCGCGCGCGGCCATCGCGTGCGCATCGTGAGCCGCGCGGACGCCGACGGCGCCCACGGGCCGCTCGAGGTCGACGGCGTCCACATCCGCCACGTTCCCGTGGACCGGCGGT